>CAJCJE010000468.1 GCA_903970565.1 Candidatus Melainabacteria bacterium
GTGAAGTCCGACCTGGTCCTGGCTGTCACGTTCGCGGCGGGGGGAACCCCGGATGGGGCCTCGCGCGCACTCGGACTACTCGATGGCCTCCTTTCGGACTCCCTCAAATGGGGGATATTTTCGCTGGCCTGGCCGGCTGCCCTGTTGTTGGCCGATCTTGTGCCGGGGCGTGATGAGCACTTTGCCGAAATCGCAAGTAAAGCACTGACCTGGTCTTTTGTGCGCTCGGATGACACCATGCAGTTGTTGGCAACCGCCTCTACCTGGGTTCCGAGCGCGCTGGTCCGTTCCGGTGAACTAACTCGGATGGGTGCTGGGTGAACTTCTTGACGGATTAAGCACCAGATCGTGTCAAGGTTCGGCCCCTAGTGGCCGATACCGGAAATGGAACGTCACCTGGCTGCTGGAAGGAGTCCCCGTGACGACGGTCCTGATCTGCGACGATCGGCGCAGCGTACGAGAAGGTCTTACGCGTGTGATGTCTGCTGTGCCGGGAGTTAGTCGCATCGACTGTGTTGCGCACGGTGACGAGTTGTTGGCTCGCTTCACCCGTCAGCCGGTTGACGTAGTGCTAGTGGGGACGCAACGCGCCGTTCCGACTGGCGTCGAAGCCACTCGACGGTTGGTGTCTGCGAATCCGCAAGCGAACGTCATCGTGTTCGGTGCCCCGGACGACGCCGGCAGCATCGCTGCCGCCATCGCCGGCGGGGCACGCGGCTATCTACGTTGGGATGCGTCCCGACCGGAGCTGGTCGCCGCCCTGGCTCACACCCTGGCCAGTACCTCGGTGCCGGCGCCTCGGCAACCATCCGATCCCGGGGTGCAACTCACCGATCGTGAGTTGCAGGTTCTGCGTGGGATGAGTCAGGGCAAGAGCAACGGCCAGATCGGCCGCGAGCTCTACCTGTCCGAGGACACCGTGAAGACACACGCCCGGCGGTTGTTCCGCAAGCTGGGTGTGCGGGATCGTGCGCAGGCTGTCGCGCACGGTTTCCGGCGCGGTCTGGTCTCCTGAGCTGGCTACTCGGTTAGCCCGAGTCGCTGGAAAAAACCAGAACTCGGCATACAACGGTAGGCATCCGGCCCGGCGGTTCGCCGTCGGGCCGGATTTTGCTGCCATTTTCATTGTTCGTGCTGGCCAGCCGGTAGAAGTTCGGCTCGACACGCGCCTTGCCCACCCAGGACGGTACGGTAAAGATGACCGTTGTGGGTGACAAAGCGTTACGCTGAGTTATCCACGGTGATCATTACCGTGCCGCCGATACGTAACATCAGGACTGTTGCCTTCGATGACGATTTTGGGGGACGAACCAGGCGCCGTAGTAGGCGCGGCCGTCGGCGGCGACCGACGGGCGGTGGAGCGTTTGTTGGCGATGGTTCGTCCGTTGGTAGTGCGGTACTGCCGGGCTCGGGTCGGTCGGCAGGAGCGGTCGTTCGCCTCGGCGGACGACGTGGCACAGGAGGTGTGTCTCGCGGTGCTGACGGCGCTGCCTGGTTATCGGGATCAGGGGCGTCCTTTTCTGGCGTTCGTGTACGGAATTGCGGCGCACAAGGTCGCCGACGCACATCGGGCTGCGGCGCGCAGTCGTTCGGAGCCGGTGGCGGAGGTGCCGGACGAGCCGGATGTGGAGGCGGGGCCTGAACAGCGCGCGATGCGGAGCGAACTGTCCAACCGGATGGCGGCGTTGTTGAAGGTTCTACCAGACAAGCAGCGCGAAATCGTGGTGCTGCGGGTCGTAGTTGGGTTGTCGGCTGAGGAGACGGCGGAGGCGGTCGGTTCCACACCGGGTGCGGTGCGGGTCGCCCAGCATCGAGCACTCAGTCGACTACGAAAGACACTCGGCGCGGAGGAGGTGGTCTGAGTGGGAGGCCAGCATGGCCAAGGGGTCAACAGATCCAGATCAAGATGGGCACAGCTACGTCACCGGGTCGCTGGTTCCGACGTCAACCGGTGGTCGGTGCTCGGTAAGGATGCTGACGCCTCGCTGCTGATGTCCCTGCCGCCGCTACCGGCGAGTCTGCCCGGCGAGGACCTCGACGGCGCCGATATCGGTGCTGACATCGATGACGGGCTCGACCTCACGGACGCGCGGACGGACGCGCTGGATTCCTCGGACGAGATGGTGAACTCCGTCGGTGTGACCGATTTCGACCTGGCCGCGCTGCGGTCGGATGATCTGCTGCTCAACTCGCTCGGCAACGTGAGCTCCCGATCGTCGGGAACGGCCACCGAGCCGGATCTCAGTGCTCTCCTGCTGTCCTGGCGGGAGGATGTCGGCTCGGAGCCCATTCCGGAGCTGGTGGACACCGAGACCGCCATGCGCACCGTCTTCGCCGCCGCGCACCCCAGCCGTCGACGGCCCCGTTTCCTGGTGCCGCTCGCCTCGGCCGCGGCGGTACTGGTCATCGTCTTCACCGGGGTCGGGCTCGCGGCGCGAGACGCGCAGCCCGGTGATGCGTTGTGGGGCCTCACCCAGGTCCTCTACTCCGATCATGCCCGGTCCGTCGTCGCCGCCGACGCGGTGCGTACCGAACTCAGCCACGCTAGCGCCGCGCTACAGGAGGGCCACTACGGGGCGGCTCGCTCCGCGTTGGCCCAGGCCCAGCAGACCCTGCCCTCGGTGAACAACGAGGACGGCCAGGCCGATCTACAGGCCCAACAGCAGAACCTGCTCGACCAGTTGGCGCAGAGCACCGGCGACAGCCAGCTGCCGACCACGCTCCAACTGCCCTCGCAGAACTCGATCAGCTCGACGGTGGTGGCCTCGACCACCCCGTCGCCCCCACCGGCGACGACGACCACGACCGACCCGCCGACCACGACGACGACCACCGACCCGCCGGACCCGACGTCCTCGCCGGCGTTGCAGTCCGCCACGGTGCCCAACCCCGACGGTGACGGCAGTACCGACCCCGGCGGCACCGACCCCGGCGGCGACGACGTGAACGCGCCGGGCGATCCGTCCACCACCGCCCCCAGCTGAGGCCGGGCACCACCAGATCAGACCGACGGAGCCGGCGCGCCGAGGAAACTCCTCAGCGCGCCGTTTCCGATGCGGTCACGCCGTCGGCGAAGCCCCGGCAGTACTCCCAGGTCACGTAGCAGCGGGGGTCCGGGTCGTAGGCGGGCTCGTGCGGACGCATCCTGCCGTCGTCGAGCAGCTGTTCGAGGCTGGCCCGCAGCAGCGCCCAGTCGTGATAGTGCGGTTCTTCACAGTCCGCGCAGTCCACCACGATGCCGCGCACCCCGCGCGGCTCCAACAGGGCCTGATAAACGGCGAGGTCGGCGAGGTCCTCGATCAGTTCTTCCTGCTCGGTGGCGTCGATCGGCGCATCGGGTTCCTCGTCGACCTCGTGCAGCGCACTGGTCGGGTCGTGCGGATCGCCGTCGAACGGGTCTGGGGGCAACGCATCACGGGACACGATCCGGGACGGTACCCGGACTGCTCCAGCCTGACACTCGATACCATGTGGTTAGCCGTTCTGCCTGCTCTGATGCAAAAGCGCTCGGTGTGTCCCCAGCCAGGAAAGGCTCGCCAACCCGCTATGACGCCCACGATGCTCGAATCGGTGACCGGCTCGGCGACCGAGCAGGTCGAAGCGGCCATGCCCGCCAAGTTCGCGATGCTCGGTCTGACCTTCGACGATGTCCTGCTGCTGCCCGCCGAATCGGATGTCATCCCGAGCCAGGTGGACACCGGCACCCGACTGTCCCGCAACGTCACGCTGAAGATCCCGCTGCTGTCCGCGGCGATGGACACCGTGACCGAGGCCAAGATGGCCATTGCTATGGCTCGCCAGGGTGGGATCGGCATCCTGCAACGCAACCTGTCCATCGAGGAGCAGGCCCGTCAGGCGGAGACCGTGAAGCGGTCCGAGGCCGGCATGGTGACCGATCCGGTCACCTGCTCACCCGAGGACACCCTGGCCGAGGTGGACGCCCGCTGCGCCCGCTACCGGATCTCCGGCCTGCCGGTCACCGATGCGTCCGGAACCCTGGTCGGCATCATCACCAACCGGGACATGCGCTTCGAGGTCGACCACACGCGCCCGGTGCGCGAGGTGATGACCAGATCGCCACTGGTCACCGCGCAGGTCGGCGTGACCGCGGAGGCCGCACTCGGTCTGCTGCGCCGGCACAAGGTGGAGAAGCTGCCGCTGATCGACGGCGACGGCAAGCTGCGCGGCCTGATCACGGTGAAGGACTTCGTCAAGACCGAGCAGTACCCCAACGCCACCAAGGACCCGGACGGCCGGCTGCTGTGCGGTGCGGCGGTCGGCGTGGGCGGGGCCGGCTACCAGCGCGCGATGACGCTCGCCGAGACCGGGGTGGACGTGCTGATCGTGGACACCGCGCACGGTCATTCGCGCAACGTCGTCGAGATGGTCGCCCGGCTCAAGAGCGAACTCGGCGACACGGTCGACGTGGTCGGCGGCAACGTGGCGACCAGGGCGGGCGCGCAGGCGCTCGTCGACGCGGGCGCGGACGCGGTGAAGGTCGGCGTCGGGCCCGGTTCGATCTGCACCACCAGGGTGGTCGCCGGGGTCGGCGTGCCGCAGATCAGCGCGATCTACGAGGCCGACCTGGCCGCTCGGCCGGCCGGCGTGCCGGTGATCGGCGACGGCGGCATCCAGTACTCCGGGGACATCGCCAAGGCCATCGCGGCCGGCGCCAGTTCGGTGATGCTCGGCAGTCTGTTGTCGGGCACCAGCGAGGCGCCCGGTGACCTGGTCCTGCACAACGGCAAGCAGTACAAGATCTATCGCGGAATGGGTTCGCTGGCCGCGATGGGCGCCAGGGACGGCAACCAGTCCTACTCCAAGGACCGCTACGCCCAGGACGACGTGCTCGCCGAGGACAAGCTGGTCCCCGAGGGCATCGAGGGCCGGGTGCCCTTCCGCGGCCCGCTCGCCCAGGTGGTGCACCAGCTCGTCGGCGGCCTGCGCTCCGGGATGGGTTATACCGGCGCGGCGACCGTGGCCGATCTGCAGAAGGCCCAGCTGGTCCGGATCACCGCGGCCGGACTCAAGGAGAGCCACCCGCACGACGTCACCATGACCGTCGAGGCGCCGAACTACACTACCCGCTGACCCACGGCTTCGTCGCGGTTGTCCACAGCCCACAAGGTTGTCCACAACCGCGCGAAACCCGGTCCGTCGCGCCCCAACCGGCCAATAGGCTGGACGCGGGGCGCCTGCCCCCAGGGAGGGCGGGGGCTCGGGTAGGGAGTGAAAGAAATTCGCGACCAGGTGCTGGGCGCTGCTGCTTGGGGGAATGATGGCCGGAGGGACTGACGTGCGCGACCTGGTCGAGATCGGTATGGGGCGGACCGCGAGGCAGGCATACGAACTCGACGACATCGAGATCGTGCCGTCCCGGCGGACCCGTTCCTCCCAGATCGTCTCCACCGCGTGGCAGATCGACGCCTACCGCTTCGACATCCCGCTGGTCACCCACCCGACCGACGCCATCGTCTCGCCGGACACCGCCATCGCGGTCGGCCGGCTCGGCGGTCTCGGGGTGCTCAACGCGGAAGGCCTCTGGGCCCGGCACCCGAACGTGCCCGCCGCCCTGGGCACCCTCGTCGACGCGGTGGAGCGCGGCGCCGAGCCCACCGAGCTGATCGGCATCCTCCAGGCCCTGCACGCCGCGCCCATCCAGCTCGACCTGATCACCGAGGCGATCAGGCGGGTCCGCGAGGCCGGCGTGACCGTCGCGGCGCGGGTCAGCCCGCAGCGCGCCGCCGAGCTGACCCCGGCGCTGCTCTCCGCCGGGGTGGAGATGCTGGTCGTGCAGGGCACGATCGTCTCCGCCGAGCACGTCGGCACCGAGGAGGAGCCGCTCAACCTCAAGCACTTCATCTCCGCGCTGGACGTCCCGGTGATCGCCGGCGGCGTCGCCGACTACCGCACCGCCATGCACCTGATGCGCACCGGCGCGGCCGGCGTGATCGTCGGCCACGGCCACACCGCCGGCGTGACCAGCACCGACGCCGTGCTCGGCATCGGGGTGCCGATGGCGACCGCGATCGTGGACGCCGCCGCCGCGCGCCGCGACTACCTCGACGAGACCGGTGGCCGCTACGTGCACGTCATCGCCGACGGCGGGGTGCACGTCAGCGGGGACCTGGCCAAGACCATCGCCTGCGGCGCGGACGCGGTGATGCTCGGCGAACCACTGGCCACCGCCGCCGAGATGCCCGGTCGCGGCCTCTACTGGACCTCCGCCGCCGCGCACCCCTCGCTGCCGCGCAGCCGGGTCGCGGTCGGCTCCCTGCTCGACCCGGTCACCGACCCCGACGCGGACACCCCGGTCGACCTGCAAACGCTGCTGTTCGGGCCCTCCCGCGACGCGGACGGCCGGGTGAACCTGTTCGGCGCGCTGCGCCGCGCCCTGGCCAAGACCGGCTACTCCGACCTGAAGGAGTTCCAGAAGGTCGGCCTCACCGTCCGAGGCTGAACCGCTCCTGCTGACCGCTCCTGCTGACCGCTCCTGCTGAGCCCGTCCGCTGGGCCCGTCCGCTGAACCGGTCCTGCTGAACCGGCCCTGCTTGACCGGCCCGCTGAATCGGTCCTGTTGAGCGGTCTTACGACCGCCGGGTGAAGCCGTAACTTACTACTGGTCAGAAACGGCCGGTCGGCCTAATCTCGGTTACATGACTGCCGTACCCACCAGTAACACCCCGGACTATGACGTCGTCGTGGTCGGCTCCGGCTTCGGTGGCAGCGTGGCCGCCCTGCGGTTGACCGAGAAGGGGTACCGGGTCGCGGTCGTCGAGGCCGGCCGACGATTCGCCGACGAGGAGTTCGCGAAAACCTCCTGGGACGCCCGCCGCTACCTGTGGGCCCCCCGCCTTGGCTGCTTCGGCATCCAGCGCATTCACCTGCTCAAGGATGTCATCGTGCTGGCCGGCGCCGGGGTCGGCGGCGGCTCGCTGGTCTACGCGAACACCCTCTACCGGCCGCTGCGGCCCTTCTATGCCGATCGGCAGTGGGCGCACATCACCGACTGGGAGGCCGAGCTGGCGCCGTTCTACGACCAGGCCAGCCGGATGCTCGGCGTGGTCACCAACCCGACGGTGACCAAGGCCGACGAGGTCATGCAGAAGGTCGCCGCGGACATGGGCATCTCCGAGAGCTACCACCAGGCCCCGGTCGGCGTGTTCTTCGGCAAACCGGGCGAGCGCGCCGCCGACCCGTTCTTCGGCGGAGCCGGCCCGGAACGCACCGGCTGCACCGAATGCGGCGCCTGTATGACCGGCTGCCGCGTCGGCGCCAAGAACACGCTGGTCAAGAACTACCTCTACCTCGCGGAACGGGCCGGCGCGAAAATCATCCCGCTGACCACGGTGACCAGCGTCCGCGCCGAACCGGACGGCAGTTTCTCGGTGGACGTGCGCAAGACCGGTCGCACCGGCTCCCGCTTCGAGCACACCATCACCGCCGGCAGGGTCGTCCTCGCCGCCGGCACCTGGGGCACCCAGAACCTGCTGCACCGGATGCGCGCGGACGGCGTGCTGCCGAAACTCTCCGCCCGGCTCGGCGAACTCAGCCGCACCAACTCCGAGTCGATCCTCGGCTCCGCCAGGCTGTCGGTCGACCCGGACCGCGACTTCAGCCGTGGCGTCGCGATCACCTCCTCGATCCACCCGGACGACACCACCCACATCGAGCCGGTCCGCTACGGCAGGGGCAGCAACGCGATGGGGCTGCTGCAAACCATCTCCACCGACGGCGCCCTGCCGATGCCGCGCTGGCGGCAGGCCGTGCGCTTCCTGCGCCAGCACCCGCTGCTGACCGCGCGGCTGCTGTCGGTGTACCGGTGGAGCGAGCGGACCATGATCCTGCTGGTCATGCAGAGCCTCGACAACTCGATCACCACCTACCTCAAGCCCGGTCGTTTCGGCCGCCGCCGCTACACCTCGAAACAGGGCCACGGCGAACCGAATCCCGGCTTCATCCCCGCCGCGCACCTGGCCAGCCAGTTGGCCGCCCAACACATCGACGGCTATGCCGGCGGCAGTTGGGGTGAACTGGCCGACATTCCGCTCACCGCGCACTTCATCGGCGGCTGCGCGATCGGCTCGGACGCCGAACACGGCGTCATCGACCCCTACCACCGGG
>CAJCJE010000469.1 GCA_903970565.1 Candidatus Melainabacteria bacterium
CTGCTGGTCGCCGCGCGCTGCCTGCAAGGCCTGTCCGCGGGTGGCGAATACGCGAGCGCGTCGTCGTATCTGGTGGAGGGCGGGCCCGCCGATCGGCGTGGACTGGCCGGTGCCTGGGGCTATTTCGGCATCGGCCTGGCACTGGTCCTCGGCGCGTTGCTCGCCCTGGTGGTCAACCTGGCGCTGCCGGCCGTCGCTGTGTCCTCCTGGGGTTGGCGAATCGCCTTCCTGCTCGGCGTGCCGTTCGGGCTGATCGGCTTCGCGCTGCGGCGCGGTCTACGGGAAGGCGCGGCGTTCGCCAAGCTGAAGAGGGAAGACCTGGTTGCCAGTTCACCGTTGCTGAGCAGCCTGCGTACTCAGCTCGGTCGCATCGTGCTGGCCATCGGCCTGGTCATCGTGGGCACCGCGCAGGTCTATCTCGTGTTGCTCTACCTACCCACCTACCTGACGAAACAGAGCGGTCTGTCGTTGTCCACCGCGCTGTTGGTCAACGTCATCGGCCTACTGGCCTTCACCGTCGCGGTTCCGTTCATCGGCCGCTGGTCGGACGCCATCGGCAGGCGCCGTCTGATGTTCGCAGCCGCGATCGTGCCGGCGGTGCTGACCTATCCCGCGTTCGAACTGATCGCCACCAGGACCCTCGGCGGTGCCGTCGCAGGCCAGGTGATCATGGCTCTGAGCACCGCGCTGTGGGCGGGCGTCGCCCCGACCACTCTGGTCGAGATCTTCCCGACCCGGCTGCGGGCGAGTTCGCTCTCGATCGGCTACAGCATCGCCGTTGCCGTCTTCGGCGGGTTCTCGCCGCTGCTGATCACCTATCTCGACTCGGTGATGTCCGCGCTGGTGGCACCGGTGTTGTATCTGGTCGGCGCCGCCGTGCTGACCCTGATCGCCACGCTGTTCCTGCCGGAAACCGCGTATGACCCGCTGCTGGCCACATGAGCGACCGTCGGCGGAGTACCGCTTACCGCGCGGCGCGCCTTTTCGACGGCACGACCATGATCGAGCACCCGGTCTCGGTCGTGGTCGGTGCCGACGGCATCATCGCCGAGCTGACCGATGAGCCCAGACCGGCCGGTTGTGAGGTGGTGAGCCTCGGGGAGGCGACCCTGCTGCCCGGTCTTGTCGACTCGCACGTGCATCTCGTCTGGGACGGCTCGTCGGGCGCCGAGGCGAGGGTGGCCGCCGAGTCGGGCGTGCTGACCGCGTTCCGGGCCGCCCGGCACGCGGAGGAGCACCTGCGGACCGGCGTCACCGTGGTGCGTGACCTGGGGTCGACCGATGCGATCGCGGTCGATGTCGCCGAAGCGGCGTGGACCGGCCTCATCCGTGGGCCGAGGATCGTGGCTGCCGGCCGCGCCATCACGATGACCGGCGGCCACGTGCATTCCGTCGGCCGGGAGGCCGATGGCGCCGACGCGGTCCGCCATGCGGTCCGCAGCGAGATCAAGGGCGGCGCGGCCTGCGTGAAACTGATGGCCTCCGGCGGTGTCCTCGGCGCACGCGGGGAAAGGCCCGGTGCCGCGCAGTTGACACTGCCGGAGTTGGTGGCGGCGGTCGGCGAGGCCCATCGGGCCGGCCGGCTCGTCGCCGCACACGCCCATTCGCTGGAGGCGATCGTCAACGCGCTGGACGCCGAGGTCGACTCGATCGAGCACGGCAGTATGCTGGACACCCCGACCGCGTCACGAATGCGCGAGCAGCAGGTTTACCTGGTCCCGACCCTGTCCGCGCTGCGGTCCATCGCCACCAACGGTGCCGAGGAGCACCTGCCGGCCGCCGTGGTCGAACGGGCACGGAAGCTGGTGGAGGTGTCCTCGGCGGCGTTTCGCACCGCGGTAGAGCAGGACGTACCGCTCGCGGCCGGCACGGATGCGGGAGTACCGACCCAGACCCACGGCACGCTGTGGCGCGAACTCGTGGCTATGGTCTACCTCGGCTGCCCGGCCGAACGTGTCCTCGTCGCGGCCACCTCGGCGGGTGCCGAACTCGCCGGCCTTGCCGACACCGCCGGGCATCTTCAGCCCGGCCGCACCGCCGATCTCGTTGCGGTGGCTGGTGATCCGCGTACGAACATGGCGACCCTGCGTCAGCCGCTGCTCGTGGTCGCCGCAGGCCGAACCGTCCTCTAGTGATCAAAGACGCGGATCGTTACGGGACAATTTCAGGACCGCGCGTTCTGGACCTCGGCGATCGGGATCTGTCCACGCTCGGCCGACGCGCTGATTGCGGTGAGCAGGAGGGTGATGGCGGCGCCGCCCAGGATGGCGAGGGTCGGCGCGGCATGGGCCAGCACGACGGCTGTCATGATCGCGGTGACGCTGTAGCCGACGCCCTGCACCGCGTACATTATCGAGTACGCCGACGCGTGGACACTTTCCGGCAGGCGTTCACGCAGCGACAGGTTCCTGGTCACCATGACGCCCGCCTGGAACAAGCCGGCGAGCAGCAAGCCGGCGGCGATCCCGAAAACGCCGGGAAGGATCGTGATGGACGCTACGCAGATGGCGGTCAGCACGAGAAAGACCAGGCTCTGGGCGCGCACTCCGCCCGGCCATTTCCGCAACCCGTAGCTGAATGCACCGATCGCGCTGACCACGGCGAACGCGGTGAGCAGTGGGCCGGCCCAGCCCACCGCAAGATGGCGGTACTGGAGCAACGCCGGTAGCACCAGTTCGGCGGTGGACAGCATCGCCATAGCGGCGGCGCTGGTCAGGTAGACCGGCCATCCCTTCAGTACGACCCTCGCCACGGAACGCGCGGCCTGTTTGACGGCGTCCGCCGCGGCGGGCTCGGGAAGGAGAAAGACCAGCAGGGCAGCCACGCCTGCGCAGATCGCGCCCAGCAGCATGGGTGTGCCAGGACCGACCTGCAACGCCAGCACCACGACCAGCGCGGGCGACGCCGCCCAGATGAT
>CAJCJE010000470.1 GCA_903970565.1 Candidatus Melainabacteria bacterium
CGAGCTTGTTCTCGGTGATCGCGATCGCCACCGCCGCACCGTGGCTGCGCGACGGTGACGTACTGGTGGTGACCAGCAAGGTTTTGTCCAAAGTAGAGGGTCGACTGGTCAGCGTACCGACCGACGTGGAAGGCCGCGAGGCGGCCCGCCGCGTCCTGGTCGAGTCCGAGGCGGTGCGGGTGGTCGCCCGCTACGGCAACTACGCGATCACCGAGAACAAGCTCGGCATCGTGCAGGCCGCCAGCGGCGTGGACTCCTCCAACGTGGCCGTCGGCGAGATCGCCCTGCTGCCGGAGAACCCGGACGCCTCGGCCGGCGCGCTGCGGGCGGCGCTGCGGGCGGCGCTCGGGGT
This sequence comes from Candidatus Melainabacteria bacterium, assembly GCA_903970565.1. Taxonomy (GTDB): domain Bacteria; phylum Actinomycetota; class Actinomycetes; order Mycobacteriales; family Pseudonocardiaceae; genus CAJCJE01. The sequence goes on from CAJCJE010000470.1 coordinate 353, forward strand.
CGAGGTGGCCGTGGTGGTCACTGACACGATGGGCCGGGCCTGGCGGATCGGCCAGACCGACGCGGCGATCGGCGCGGCTGGCCTGAGCGTGCTGCACCGCTACGCCGGCACCGTGGACGGCCAGGGCAACGAGCTGGCGGTCACCGAGGTGGCCGTCGCCGACGAGATCGCCTCCGCCGCGGACCTGGTGAAGGGCAAACTCGGCGGCGTCGCGGTCGCCGTGGTGCGTGGACTGTCCTTTGTAGACGATGGTTCGACCGCGCGCGACCTGCTGCGACCCGGCAACGAGGACCTGTTCTCCACCGGCGTCGCGGAGGCCGTCACGAGGGGACGCCGGGAGGCGGTCCTGCTGCGTCGCTCGATCCGCGCGTTCGGTCCGGCCCCGGTCGACGCGGACGCCCTGCGCCGGGCCATCGCGGTCGGTCTCACCGCGCCCGCGCCGCACCACACCCATCCGGTCCGGTTCGTCTGGGTCCGCAGCCGGCCGTTGCGCGCGAAGCTGCTCGACGCGCTGCGCGCGGCCTGGCGGGCGGACCTGCGCGGCGACGGCCTGACCGAGGAGCGGATCGACCGCCGGGTCTCCCGAGGCGACCTGCTCTACGGCGCCGCCGAACTGGTGCTGCCCTTCCGCGTGCCCGACGGCGCGCACGAGTACCCGGACGAACGACGCGGCGAGGCCGAACGGACCATGTTCACCGTCGCCGCCGGCGCGGCCGTGCAGGGCCTGCTGGTCGCGCTGGCCGCCGAGGGTCTCGGTTCGTGCTGGGTGTCCTCGACGCTGTTCGCCCCCGACGTGGTCCGCTCGGTGCTGGAGCTGCCGGCCGACTGGGAGCCGCTGGGCTCGGTCGCGGTCGGTCACCCCGTCGACGGACCGCTGGCGCCCCGCCAGCCCCGCCAGGACGGCGAATTCCTGGTGGAGATGTGACGCCACCGGCAGCGACCGACGCCGCCCCGGCCTTCGGCCCGCACGCCGACGCGCTGGCGGCCCTGGACCGCTGGCGGCCGGGGGCGCCCGGCCAGGAGCCGCTGCGCCAGGCCTTCCTCGGTTTCCTGAACTCGCGGCCGGACTCGTGTGCGCGGTCGTGCGAGGCCGGCCATCTGACCGCGTCCGCGCTGGTGCTCGACGCGAGAGCGGAGCGGGTGCTGCTGACCCTGCATCCTCGGGTCGGCCGATGGCTGCAACTGGGCGGACACTGCGAGGCCGGTGACGAGACGCTGGCCGGCGCCGCGCTGCGGGAGGCCGTCGAGGAGTCCGGCATCGCCAACCTGAGCCTGGAGCCCGAACCGCTGCACCTGGACGTGCACCCGGTCACCTGCTCGCTCGGCCGGCCGACCCGGCATTTCGACGTCCGGTTCCTGCTGCGGGCCCCGGTCGGCGCCAAGCCGGTGCGCAGCGCCGAGTCGATCGACCTCCAGTGGTGGCCGCTGACCCAACTCCCCGGCTCCGCCGACGGCACCAGCGACCTCGACGACATGGTCACCGCCGCGCTCGCGCGAACCCGCTACTGACCACTACTGGATCATCGACCTCGACCCGCCGGTGTCGCTGTTGGCCTGTCACCTCGGCGGCGATCTCGGCTATGTCGATGACGGCGCGATCACGGTATGCACCATGCCACCGCCCCGTTCGCGGCCACCATCAAGCTCGATCAACTGCGTTGAGCCGAGGAACGTCCGGTCAGATGACGCGGTAGTCGCGGGGGCTGTAGCGGGGGCCGAAGCGGGGTTTGCGGAAGCCGGAGGCCTCGATGTAGCGGACCGCGCGGTGTCGCTGCGGGGCGTAGGGCGCGAGTTCGGCGAGCATTCCGGCGTCGTCGAGCGAGCGGCCGGTCAGGGCGTAGCCGACCAGGGCGGGGACGTGCAGGTCGCCGACGCTGACCGCGTCCGGGTCGCCCCAGGCGCGCTGGGCGATCTCGGCGGCGGTCCAGACGCCGATACCGGGGATCAGCCGGAGCAGTCCGCGGCCTTCGACGCCGCGTAGTTCGGCGGCGCGTTCGAGGCGGTTGGCGACCTGGGCGGCGGCGATCAGGGTGCGGCGGCGGGCGCCGTCGACGCCGGCGTGGTGCCACTGCCACTCGGTGATGGCCAGCAGTTGCGCCGGGCTCGGCGGGACCCGTAGGTCGGTCGGGGCCGGGCCGGGGGCAGGGGAGCCGAAGCGGCGGGCG
>CAJCJE010000471.1 GCA_903970565.1 Candidatus Melainabacteria bacterium
GCTGACCTGCCGGAGATCGGCTCCCGCCTACAGCAGCCGGTCGGTCCTCGGTTACTGGTGGCGAAACTCGGACACGGCTGCGGCCAGGGGTCGCGCAACTCCGCGGGATGGCGGTTTGTGGGTGGTCTTGCCTACTTCTTGACCGGCGAGCCCTACACGACATACACCTGCATAAACTTTGAACCCAAAGATCCTCTACTTAGCTTGTCGGAAATTCGATCTTGTCACCATATTGTTCGCTGACCCCAAGTTTGGGCCGAATGACTGAAGATCCTTGGGTCGCGGTTAAAGCATCTGCGTTGTCAATCTTCATCAGATACGCCATTAAGACGCTGTTGACACCGATACCTCCGGTGTTAAGGTCCTGGAGTCGTGCTCTCGCACTAACAAGTCATCTGACCGGAGGACATCATGAATCAGAATTCGGATATCGACCTGCGGGCCGGCAAGCTCACCGCCGAGGACCTCGGTGCGCTGGAGTCGCTCGTCGAGCGCACCGAGGCGGCGGCCCGGCAGTTGCGGGGCGGAATCGTCGAGTAAAGCACCCTTTCGGCACCTAGTACACCTCGGGGATGACATTGACCGCGACACGGGCTGCGGCACTCAACCGCACGAGTCCTTTCCTCGCTCACAGTCTGGCGTCAGACAGGAGCATGTTGCTGCTCGACAGGTTTGAGCTGCCACTCGGAGGTGTGCCGGCCGAGATATGGGCGAAGATCGACACTTCAGTGGATCTTCGCCCATTCGGGCCGCTCGTCCAACCCTCGACGATGATCGCCTTGATGAGCGAGCAGTTCGCCGCGGCGGGCGAGTTCGTCTACGGCCACCCACTGTGGGAAGCAATTCGGCATGGTGACCGGTCGGCGTTGCACGCCTACATGCTCGAGACGCGTCACTATCTTTCCGCCGCCTCGGCCCGGATGTCTCCGAGCGTTGTGCGCCACATCGGGTTGTCGCCGCTCAACTTGCTACTTTCGCAACACCTGATCGAGGAATGGGATCACGCCAAGTTCTATTCCGCTGCCTTGGCGGCGATCGGTTGCTCACGCGATCTGGTGGCCGCTTCGCGGCCGATGCCCGCAACCATCGAATGGATTCACGCGACTCGGCACATCGGTTATGTCAGCGGGTTGAACGCGGCGATGTGTTCAGGGTTCATGGAACATTCCTCGACCGAGATCGACGCGGTCAACGGCTGGCACGACATGCTGGTGTCGGAAGGCTTGTTGCCTGCCGGGGCGAATACGGCGCTCGTCGGTCACGTCGACACGGACGTGGCGTTCGGGCACGTCGACAACTGGAAGCACGCTCTCACCGAGCATGGGCCTCTCCGGACTGCCGAGGCCGCTTCCGCGCTCAACGCGGTGGCGACACTGGCCGAGGCGATCTACCGATGGCTGTCGTCCCTGCACCAGGGCTTGGCGGGCTCGGTGGTGAAGGGCGTGCAGCTGCTCACTGAAACCAGCACTGACACCAGCTCGGACATGGTCGATCCCGGTCTGGACACCGGCGGAGCCGCGACCGACTCTGCCGAGCGGGCGGCCGTCGCGGACGCAGACGACCGGGACATGAACGTCGCCATCTACGATGGACTGCCGGTCTGGCCCGCCGGCCTGATGCGCACAGTGAGCTGGGGAGACCCGACACTGACTCCCGCAGCCAGGGTCGTCACAGGTCTTACCTACGCGCTCGGCGCGGACGACGACCCGCTTCCGCGGGTACCGCTGAGCTCGTTGGTGCGCGACAACGCCGCCCGGCTCGCCAGCGCATCTGACAGCACCGATTCGGTTGCTGCACTGGATCATGAAGCCAGCACCTGGTTACGCAGCATCGACGGTCACGAATTGTGGACCGCCATGACAGACGAGCCGTCCGATGCGTTGATCACCGGCTACGTGTTGGAGAACTACCACTACCTCGCGTCTGCTGCCGGTCATGTCGGAGCCGCTATCGCGTCCTGCACCAGCGGCGCGGTACGAGCGAAGTTGATCGCGCATCTCGAAGACGAGTTGACCCATTGCTACATGCTGGAGAGAAAGCTGATCGAGATCGCCGGGGTGGAGTGCCCCAGCTCCACGCGCCCGCTGCCCACCACGGTTGCCTTCGTAGGGTTCTTGCAGAACCTCGCGCACCAGGACTGGAAGGCATATCTCGTCGTCTCGACCTACCTGCAACGCAGCTTGTCCGAAACCCGGGATAACGGCCGAGGTTCCGGCTTCTACGCGGAGGTCGCGAAACGCAGCCGGATCGGCGCCGAATTGTTGGCTGCTTTGCGCGATCACGACGAGATTGACGAAGGTCTCGGCCACGACGACCGACCGACCGAGCGGCTGGCCGACCTGCTTGCTCTCGGCCCGGTTTCCGCCGACAGCGTCCGGCACGCGGCGGTGGCGCCCGCCCTCGCGTGGGGTTTCCTGGACGGGATCGTGCAGCACTACCGACACGGACCGGAAGCGGTCCGGCAACGCCGTGCGTGGATCGGTTGATCCCCGTCGGACGCATCGTCTCGGAAAGCGTGTCTCCCCACCTGGAGTGCGCCCATGTTGAGTCGATCCTGCATTCGGCCGACCTCGCCGGTCTCGCGGCGGCAACTCGAGATCCCCGGCTGTCCGCCGCTGGCTGGGAACACTGCCTCAGGTACGAGCTGGCACTGCTGGTGAACTGGCTCGCGCGACGCACATTGCGCCACCGCGAATCGGCCACCGGTTCCGGTGGCGCGCCCGAAACCGTGCTGACTCTGTTGCCGCGATACGGGTTCGCGTTGCACGCCCTCCGTCGATCGATCCCGTTCGCAGCACTCGGGATTCACACGACGATCTCCGTCCGGGACGACCTACGGTCGTCTGCCGCAGAGGTGATCACACCGCTCATCCGCACGCTGGGCATCGATGACCTCGTCTCGCTGACCGAAGCGCCACCTCCCATCGCGGTGCGGCACGCCGTGTCGCACCACACGTCGATCTTCATCACCGGACAGCTCGCTACCTGGCGACATCTGTCCGACCAGTACCCAACCGCACGCATCACGGGTGCCACGGGAGAGTGTGCTGCCATCATCTCGCGGGACCCGGCCGCAGCCGATCAGATCGCCCGAGCGCTGGCCAACCGAGCCCTACCGATCAGCTGCACCAACCACCAACTGACCCTGATTACAGACCAACCCACCGAGGAGTCCCCGGTGACCGAAGCAACCGGGCCCCTTGGAACGGCACGGCCGGGCACCGTCGCCGACGAACTGCGTCGCGTTCACCCGTCCGTGGTGCTGATTCCCGATGACGATGACCTCCCGGACAGCGGGACCCTGGCCGGATACCGCGCGGTGCAGTGCGACACGCTCGGCGTCGCCGACACCACCGCCGGTTTCGGACAAGACCCCGTTGCGGGATGGCCCGGCGACCACTATGTCTGAGAACGCACATACGAACGATGACGGGTCGTTCGGAGTTCACCGCACGGAGGCCACTCAGGATGACCGATCCGGCTACCGCTGACCCGCTGGCGCCCACCATCCGACCGCAGTTCGCACTGTTCATCGCCGGTCAAGCGGTGTCCTACTTCGGGGACGGACTGGCCCTGCTGGCCATCCCACTGCTGGTACTGAAGCTGACCGGCAGCCCCATCATGGCTGCGCTGTCCGCAGCTCCGAGGACGATCGGCTACCTACTGGCCGGTCTGCCCGCCGGGCCTCTCGTCGACAGGTTCAACGCACGGACAATCATGATCATCGCCGACACGGTCCGGCTGACGGCGTTCGCCGTGCTGGCGGTACTCAGCTACACCAACGCCATCAGCGCCTGGCAGGTTCTGGCCATCGCCTTCTTCGCCGCGACAGCGGGGGTCTTCTTCGAGACCGCGCTCGCGGTCGTCACCCAGGACGTGACACCACAAGACCAGCTCGTCCGGGTCAACTCGCTGTTGGAGTCGATCAACCAGCTCGCCGTGGTCCTGGGCCCGGCCACCGTCGGCGTTCTGGCAGGTGTCTTCGGCCTTCCGGTGACGCTCATCGTCAATACAGCGACCTTCGCCGTCTCACTGATCACGATAGGCACCCTCCGCCACCAAGCCCAGCGGTCGGCAACGAGCGAGCCTGCCGACCGTCTGCGCACCACCCTGGGCAGCATGGTCACCGACCTCCGCACCGGCCTGCGCTACCTGCGATCCGAACGCCTCATCCTCACCGTGACCAGCCTCCAGGCGAGCATCAACTTCTGCGTGGCCGTGGAAAGCCTGATCGTCTTCTACGCGTTGAACGTCCTGCGCCTGTCTCCGGAGCAGATCAGCATTGTCGTCGCCAGCGCGGGCGTGGGAGGAATCCTCAGCGCGGCGGTGTCGAGCTGGCTGGCGAAGCGCGTGTCGGCCGAGCGGCTCATCGGGCTCGGAGTCGCCACGATCGCGATCTCCCTGGCGCTGCTCGCCGCCGCGGCCTCCGTGTGGTCGCTGACGGCTCTGAACCTGCTCATGGGTGGGGCAAGCATCGTGGCAGTCATCAGAATCCGGGCGCTGCGACAACAACTGGTGCCCCGTCACCTCCTGGGGCGGGTCAGCAGCACCGCCCGGATGGCAGCCTTCGCCGCATACCCGATCGGTGCCGCCATCGCGGGCGCGTTGGCAGGTCTCAACCACAACGATCCTCGCCCGGTCTTTCTCGGCGCGGGAATCCTCGGCATGGCCGTCGCAGCGGTGGCCTGGCGCTTCGGACTGCGCACGATCGGTCGAACACCACCAATACGCTTCGCAGTGGACGGCACCGCCGCGGAGCCGGCAGACGCTGATTGACTGCCTACTGGATTCCGTGGACGGATCATGACGCAGGAGGCCGGGTCCGACTTCGGTCCATCCGACTCGGGTGATGCGGCTACCACCGTGTTCTGGGGCTCAGGACCACCAGTTGTTGGAGCTTGACCTCCGAGGGGTCACTGTGGGTCGGCTACTCGGTCGACGTGGTCAGCTTCTGATCACCACCTGGCATCGCAACGCCACTGAAAGAAACTGGAAGCGCTACCAGTCGACTGACCTGTCAACCAACTCTTGCCCGGTCAACGCGCCAAACGCCAGCAATCGAGTTTGACCCACTATGCAATGAGGGCTTGACATGCGGGTAACAGGGGCTCACCATCCCCTTTGACTCGCTCCTCTCGGGAGGTTGCTGGTAGCGCTTCCAGTCAGGCCCGTCGGCCCCTGCCGGCCAGTTCGACCCGCAATTCGCCTACGACCTCCTCTGCGGGTACTGATTCCTCGCTGCGCGAAAGGGAAACCCGTGTCCACACCATTGTCCGCGCTCAGCCGCGTACTGACCGCCGCGACGCTGGCCGCGACAGTCATCGCCTGCGTGCCGTTAGCAGCCTCGGCTGCCACGGCGAGTCCACAGACCGCTACTCCCGGCAACCACGGTCTGCCTACGGCAACGCGGTTCTTCACTCCCCCGCCCGCAGCTGGCTCGATTCAGCAGATCCTTCACCTCGCCGCCGGCCGCGACCTGGCCGACGCGGCGGCGATGACCAGTATGGAACTGACCCCGCAGGCCGTCTGGTTCACCAAGGGCACCCCGGCCCAGGTACAGCGGCAAGTTCGGACGACCATGTCCGAAGCCGCCGCTGAACACGCCGTGCCGATCCTGGTCGCCTACGACATCCCTGGCCGCGACTGTGCGGCATACTCCTCCGGAGGCGCAGCGGACGAAGCTGCTTACCAGTCCTGGATCTCCGCCTTCGCCGCCGGCATCGGCAATGGCAAGGCCGTCGTCATCGTCGAGCCCGATGCACTGGGCAACCTGCCCAGTGACTGCGGAGTCTATGGCACCAGCGCCTACCCATTCACCGACGCCGACCGCCTCGCGGAAGTGGCGGACGCCGTCACGGCCCTGGAAGCACGCCCGAACACGAGCGTGTACCTCGACGGCACCAACAGCCACTGGCAGGCGGTCGGCACGATCACCCAACGGTTGATCGAGGCCGATGTCCAGCAGGCCCAGGGTTTCTTCCTCAACGTCTCCAACTACCTGACCGACACCGCATCGACCACCTACGGCACCTGGATCTCAGACTGCCTCGCAATGGCCACCGACCCAACCAACTGGGCCTATGGGAAGGAGACCGACTGTGCCAGCCAGTACTACCCAGCAAGCGTCGACGATCCCTCGACCTGGGCACTGACCACCGCCTGGTACCAACAGAACATGGACGGCGCCGTGGCCAAGACCCACTTCGTGATCGACACCAGTCGTAATGGCCAGGGCTCGAACACCATGCAGGCATATGCGCAGGCACCCTACAACCAGTCCGCGTCCGTGGTATCCACCTTGTTCGCGGGTAACTGGTGCGATCCCACCAATGCCGGCCTGGGACTGCGTCCGACCGCCAATACCGAGATTCCGCTCCTGGACGCCTACCTGTGGGTCAAGACACCCGGCCAGTCCGACGGTCAGTGCGACGCCGCAGGTGGCGTGCGCGCCTGGGACTACACGACCTACACCCAACCCGGATGGCCCACCACTACCGCCGGCCAGACCCAGTTCGACCCGTTGTGGGGCACCGTCGACCCTGCTGCGGGCACGTGGTTCCCACAACAGGCACTGCAACTGGTCAAGGACGCGAACCCGCAGCCCAACTGACCGTTATTCCGGCAGGAAATCCAGTCGGTGGGCCGGGCATCCGCTCGTGCCCACCGGCTTTGCCGCCACACGACCAGATGACGCGACAGCTGTCACGGTGTCGGCGTCAGCCGGGTTCGACGAGGCCGGTCTGGTAGGCGAACACCACGGCCTGCACTCGATCACGTAGGTCGAGTTTGTTCAGCAGGCGGCCGACGTGGGTCTTCACCGTGCCCTCGGCGACGGACAACCGCGCGGCGATCTCGGCGTTGGACAGGCCGCCGGCCAACTGGATCAGGACCTCGCGCTCGCGGTCGGTGAGCCGGGCCAGTCGAACGTCCACACCGGAGTGTGCGCGGCGGCCGGGGTCCGGCAGTCGGTGCGCCATAGCGTCCAACAGCCGCCGGGTGACGCTGGGCGCGACCACCGCGTCGCCACTGGCCACCACGCGGATGCCGGAGAGCAGGGCCTCAGGCAGTACGTTCTTCAGCAGAAACCCGCTGGCTCCGACGCGTAACGCCGCATAGGCGTATTCGTCGAGGTCGAAGGTGGTCAGGATGAGTACTCGGGAGCGCCCGTGGTCGGCCACAATCCGTTTGGTGGCCTCGATGCCGTCCATGCCGGGCATACGCACGTCCATGACGACAACGTCCGGGTCCAGTTCCGCGGTCTGCCGCACCGCGAGCGCGCCGTCGCCGGCCTCGCCGACCACCAGCATGTCGGGCTGGGAGTCCAGCACCAGCCGAAAACCCAGCCGCAGCAACGGTTCGTCGTCGACGAGCAGGATGCGGATCGTCATGACGCCACCCTCGGGCAGGTGAGGATCGCACGCACCCGCCAGCCGCCGTGCGGGCTCGGCCCGGCGTCCACGTGACCGTCGAAGACGGTGGCCCGTTCGCTCATGCCGGCCAGGCCGTGGCCGGCCACACTCGCTGGGCGCGCAGGTTCGCCCCTGCCATCGTCAAACAC
>CAJCJE010000472.1 GCA_903970565.1 Candidatus Melainabacteria bacterium
CATTCCACCGGTGGCCTGATCACCTCGCTGTGGGCACACGCCCGGCGGGCCGACGGGATCATCGACGGGTTGGTGCTCAACAGTCCCTGGCTCGATCTGGCCGAACCGTGGCCGACCAGGGTGCTGGGCAGTCCGGTGATCGAGTTGGTCGGCAGGCTGAAACCGACCTTCGTGCTGCGCCCGGCCCTGGGCACCGCGTACGGCGAGGGGCTGCACCGGGACTACCACGGCGAATGGGACTACCGGTTCGAGTGGAAGCCGCTCAACGCGGTCGCGGTGCGCGCGGGCTGGCTGGCCGCGGTCCGGCGCGGGCACCGCGAGGTGCATCGTGGCCTGGCGATCACCGCGCCGGTGCTGGTCATGCACTCGACCCGCAGCCTGCTGCACCAGACGGTCTGGACCGAGGCCGGTATGCGCGCGGACACCGTGCTGGACGTCGACCAGATTCACCGCTGGGCGGCGAAACTCGGCCCGAAGCGCGACATCGCCGTGATCGAGGACGGGATGCACGACCTGTTCCTGTCGGCCGAACCGGTGCGGGCCCGTGCCTTCGCCGAGGTGACCGCCTGGCTGGACGAACACCTGCCCGCCTGACCGGCAGCACGCGGCCGAACACCCGACCAGCGGCACTCGGCGGCCGACCAGCGACCGACCTGGCGATCAGCTGCCGGCCCGGTCGCGCGGCCGGATATCGTGAGGCCGTGTCCACCAAACCCGTCGTACTCGCCGAGCCGGTCTGGCAGGCGAGGCGCGCCGCGCACGAGGCGCGGGTTCGACGCTGGACCGACCCGCACCACGAGCGCCGGGCGCGCGGCGAGAAGCACCCGGTGCTGGACTTCCTGTTCACCTACTACTCGCAGCGGCCCGCCCGGCTGGCCCGCTGGACCCCTGGCCTCGGCGTCGTGCTGGCCGGACCGGGCGCGCGGTCCTTCCTGGACCGGACCGGTTTCGTCGAGGTGGCCGACGGGGTCACCCTCGATCCGGGCACGGTGTCGGCGAACAGGCTGGACGCCGCGGAGTTCATCGGCACCCTGCTGGCCGCGACCGCCCGGCGGGCACCCCAGCTGGGCTGTTTCGGTCTGCACGAATGGGCGATGGTCTACCGCGCCGGCCAGGAACAGCTGCGACACGGCGACTGGCCACTGCGGCTGGGGCCCGGCGGCACCGACGCGGTGGTGGAGAGCCTGACCGTGCGCTGCGGACATTTCGACGCCTTCCGGTTCTTCACCCCGGCCGCCGTCGGCCGCAACACGCTGACTCCGACCCGCCGCAGCCAGTCCGAGTTCGAACAGCCGGGCTGTCTGCATACGAATATGGATTTGTTCAAATGGTCTTATAAGCTCGACCCCTTCGTGCCGGCCGAGCTGGCCGCGGACTGTTTCGCGCTGGCCCTGCGCATCCGTGAGCTGGACATGCGGGCGAGCCCGTACGACCTGAGCGCCCTCGGCTACCGGCCGGTCCCCATCGAAACCGCGCAGGGGCGCGCCGACTATGCCCGTCAGCAGGCCGAGTTCGCGCGGGACGCGGCGCCGCTGCGCGCCGGACTGTCCGCGATCTGCGCCGACCTGCGGGCGCGGCGCGTCACTCCGATGGTCGAGGCGAAGGCCAGCCAGCCGGTCGGAGACTACTAACAGCAATTTATGTTGTGGCCAGCACTCACCTGTTAGCGTGACGCCTCGTAAGTAATCAACTCTGCGTGTCATACCGGTCCCGGCCGGGCGACATGCCGGAACCTGGCTGGGAAGCCCGGTCGGGTTGTGAAAGGGACGTCGGATGTCGCGACACCGGTCGGACAAATGGACGTTGCGTCGCCAGGCCGCCGCTCCGCTCGGCCGCCGTCGCATCGCGCGCTGGCCGCTTGCCGTACTCAGCCTGGTCATCGTGATCGTTCTCGGCACCGTCGCCTGGATGTGGGTGGGTGGCGTGCTCACCCAACGCGCCGAGGCGCAGGCGCATTCCTGCGGGGCCGGTCCGCTGACCGTGCAGGTGGCCGCCGCCCCGTCGATCGCCATCGCCACCAGGAACGCGGCGCAGGCCTACAACGCCCAGCAGCAGGTCGTGGCCGAGCACTGCATCGTGGTCGACGTCAGCTCGGTCGATCCGGGCACCGCCCTCGCCGGACTGACCGGCACCTGGGACGTCAGCACGCTCGGGCCGAAGCCGCAGGCCTGGATCGCCGATTCCGCACTGTGGACCAACCAGCTCACCAGCCGCGACGGCGGCATGATCGCCGACGAACCGGAGTCGGTGGCCAGCAGCCCGATCGTGCTGGCGATGCCGCCGGACGCGGCCAGAGCGGTCATCGGGGCCAACTCGCTGACCTGGTCGGGAGTGCCCGATCTGCTCGCCGCGAGCAACGGCTGGGCGGCCCTCGGCGAACCGAACTGGGGCGCGTTCACCGTCGACCTGCCCGATCCGGCCACCAACCCGGCCAGCCAGCTCGCCCTCGAAGCGATGGTCGACCCGGTCACCGCGACCGGCGCGACGCCGTTGACCGCTGGCCTGCTCAGCTCGGCGCCGGTGTCCCAGGCACTGTCCACAGTGGCCACCAGGCAGCCGAGCACGCTGCCCTCCAACACCCTGACCGCGCTGCTGGCGCTGGCCAGGACCAGCGGAGTGCAGACGGCGCCCTATTCGGCCGTGCCGGTGCCGGAGGTCGCGCTCTACGAGCGCAACGTCGGCATGGACGGCGAGCCGAAGCCCGCCAACGTCCTGGACGAGGTCCGGTTGGCCGGCCCCGGACCGTCGATGGACTTCCCCTATGTGCCGCTGGCCGGTGACTGGGTGAGCAGCACGCAGGGCGAGGCCGCGCAGTTGTTCCGGGCCTTCCTGCGCAGTCCTGGCGAACAGGCCGCCCTGGCCGACGCCGGGCTGCGGACCAGCGGCCTCGACCATCCGGCGCCCTCCCCCGGCATGGACTGGGGCAGCGTCAGTACGGTGGCCCTGCCGACCGACCCGGCCACCACCCAACGCCTCGTCACCGCCTGGAGCGGAGCGGTACCGGGCGGACAGTAATACCGGCGGCCGTAGTTCCGGGAGTAGTACCGGCCGGCGTGGTCCGGCCGGCGACGATCACCAGGGCGTCCGATCATGAGAGGCCGCAACAGTCACCAGCTCTGACAGTCACAGGGCCTGACAGTCACGAGGACCGATGGACGAACCGAGGATTCCCGACTGGGCCGCCGATCTCGGCCTCATCGCCCACCCGGAGGGCGGCTTCTACGCCGAGACCTGGCGCACCGAGCAGACCGTGCCGGGCAGCGCGCTGCCGGCCTCCTACGGCGGCGACCGGGCCGGTGCGACCGGGATCTACTTCCTGCTCGCGGCCGGTCAGCACTCCGCCTGGCACGTGGTCCGTTCGGACGAGCTGTGGCTGTGGCACCGGGGCGCTCCCGTCGTACTGCGGCTGGGCGGCAGCGGGGCCGAACCCGGCGCGATCACCGAGATCCGGCTCGGCCCGGACATCGCGGCCGGGCAACGACCGCAGGTGCGGGTTCCCGGCGGGGTCTGGCAGGCCACCCGGCCGGTGCAGGACGCGGTTCTGGTCAGCTGCGTGGTCTCCCCCGGTTTCGACTACGCGGACTTCCGACTGGAACCGGATGCGGGCGGCGGCAGCCGGCCGGAGCCCGATCGTTCCTGATCGGTCGGTGCCCGATCGATCTTGACCAGTGCAGGCACGCACTACAGTTCGGCGCGTGGCGAATCTGGGAACAATCTCCAACCTGGCGACCGGCGGTGGCACCCTGGTGCTCGCGGTGGCCACCTTCGCATCGATCCGGTCGGCCAACCGCTCGGCGCGGGTTGCCGAGCGCGCGCTGATGCAGAACCTGAAACCGGTCGTCGTACCGTCCCGGAGGGACGATCCGGAGGAAAAGCTGATGTGGTCGGACCGCTACTGGGCGAAGCTGCCCGGTGGTCAGGCGATAGCCCGCGTGATCGGGGACACCGTCTATCTCGCGGTGTCGCTGCGCAACGTCGGTTCCGGCATCGCCATTCTACAGAGCTATCGCCTCGTGGCGCCGTTCCAGATGGCGCCGCCGGTACACGAGCCGGTGGAGACGTTCCGGGAGCAGAGCCGCGATCTCTACATTCCGGCCGGCGACGTCAGCTACTGGCAGGCCGCGCTGCGCGACAAGGAGGACGAGTACTACCAACCCGTCCGGGACGCCATCGAGGCGCGGGAGCCGTTCAGCGTCCAACTGCTCTACTGCGACCACGAGGGTGGTCAACGCACCGTCAGCTGGTTGAGTCTGGTACCCGCGCCGACGACCGACGACGAGGATCGGTGGCTCGGCTCGGTGGCCCGGCACTGGAACCTGGACCGAGACGATCCCCGGCACTGAGCCGGATCGGCCGGTTCAGCGGTTGAGCATGAGCACGACCAGAACCATCACGATCACCACGGCGACCAGGATCGGCACCACGTAGGCCCCGAGGTCGGCGAACGGGTTGGCCGGCCCCGACGACCTCCCGGCGGCCGAGGACCTGCCCGCGGCCGAAGTCCTCGCGCGATCAGACGGAGTCGCTCGATCAGACGACGTTGCACGATCAGACGGTGTCGCACGATCAGACGGTGTCGTGCGGGGGCGCGGTGTTCGCGCCGGCGGCAGGTCGGTGGCCGAGTCCGTCGCCCGTTCAGTCGCCCGTTCGGTTGCCTTGGCCTTGCGGGAGAACAGCGGGATGAACGACGCGCCCTCGGTGTCCTGCTCCGGCCGGCCCTTGCCCCGACCGCGTCGAGGGCGCCGCCGGCCACGATCCTCGTGCCAGTCCTCGTCGCGGTCGTCGAAATCGTCGTCCCGGTCGGTGTCGCGGTCGGAGTCCCGATCGAAATCCCGGCCCGGACCCCGGTCCCTGTCCCGGTTCCGGATGCGGTCGGGATCGAAGTCCTGGTCGAATCCGAGATGGAACTCGGTGTCGAAGTCGGCGCCGCTGCGATAGTCGTTCTCGAACTGCTCGAACAGCTGGTCCTCGTCGCCGCTGAGGAAGTCGTTGGTGAAATAGCGACTCTGCATCGGCCGGGAGTTCCGGTTGACCGGGGTCGCCCCGGTCCTGGTGTCCTCGTCGGCGGGGTTGCCGCCTCGCCGGCCGGCACCGAATCCCTGGTCGTCCGGCCGGCCATCACCCGGCCGGCCATCACCCGGCCAGCCATCACCCGGCCAGCCATCACCCGGCTGACTGTTGCCAGGCCGATCACTGTGCCGATCACGTTGTCGATCACGATCGTCCGGACCACCGCCGGAGGACCGGCTGCCGTCCTGCATGGTGTTCACTCCTCAGGAGCTGGGGTGCACGGTCCCGCGAGGACGCTCGCGGACGCCTGGCGGCTACGGTGACAGCCGGACAGCGGTACGCACCGTAGCCACCAGGTGTGTGGCCCATGAAACCATGCCGGGCCCGACCCACTCAGCTCAGGCTCAGGCCAGTCGGTCGGCTCAGTTCTGGTAGGCGTCCAGTGGCGGGCAGGAACAGACCAGGTTGCGGTCGCCGCGCGCGCCGTCGATCCGCCGCACCGGCGGC
>CAJCJE010000473.1 GCA_903970565.1 Candidatus Melainabacteria bacterium
CAGTTCCGCCACGCGCGCGAGCAACTGCTCGACCAGCGCCTCAAGCGAACCAGAACCCGACACCCGAAGATTATCTCAAAGGCAGTGCCCACCCGCTCCAAGGACCCCACCAGTCGCTCAGATCACAGCTGAATAGCTACCTACTGCTGTGAATATCGCAGCTTCAGATGGTATCTACTCGCCAGTAGGGAGTTCCCCGTCGGCGTTCGTCTCAGTTCCAGGCGCGTCCAGGATGAGCGCGGTGTGGAAATCGGTGGCGGCACCGTAGTCGGCGTACGCATCGGGGTCATCTGGTCCACCGTGGGCTTGCATGTGGTCCCAGGCGACCGCTTGCGCTGCGCTGAGCGAACTCAACAACTTCATCCGTTGCGCACCCTCGTCGAGCCCACTCAGCGGCGGCCCCTGGATCACCACATCGTCCGCTGAACTTGGCCGTGCCAGGCGGTGAAGAACATCTGAAATATCGCGTCGGCCCTGGTCAAGCGTTTCGGCGAGGCTGGCGTGGGATGCCGCTTGGAAGCGGGCGTAGTCGCCGAAATCATCGAACGTTCGCGCTGCGTCGTCGGCAGGGTTGCCGTCATCACCGTGTTCGTCAGACATGCGACCACATTGCCACACTGGCGGTCACCGGGGATGATCCATCGGGCCCGGAAGTGAGCCGTTGCCGCCAGGCATGCTGAGGATCTTTCGCGTGCCCTTCGGTGGATCAGCCTTGCCACTCAGGACTGAATGCAGGATGCCGTTGTATACCAGGTCCCAGAGAGCTTGGTTGGCCTGTACGTCCGAGAGACTCACCGATCGGATTTGCCGCCCGTGAGAATCTTTCAGCCGCAGAACCTGGCTGGTGCCAGACGCGCCGATCTTTACTTCGACCAATTTATAGACGTCAACCCATTGCTTTCCATTTTGCAGCCAGT
The DNA here is from genome assembly GCA_903970565.1 of Candidatus Melainabacteria bacterium. Lineage (GTDB taxonomy): Bacteria > Actinomycetota > Actinomycetes > Mycobacteriales > Pseudonocardiaceae > CAJCJE01. Next base: position 918 of record CAJCJE010000473.1, read on the forward strand.
CCGAACCCGCGGCGATCCAGGTGTTGCTTGTGGCCTTGTAGATCGCGAGGCCACAGAGAACGATCAAGAGCCAGCACCACCATTGAGTCACCCATCCGAAACCGCTGAACAGTAGCGAACCGAACCCGGCAATCAGTGCGGCTGCGATTAGCCCACTCCAGATCGCTGACCGCCGGCTCTGCTGATTCCATTCCAGCGCAGGGCCATGCGCCGCCGGAGGTGGAGACGCCCCCTTGCGCAGAGCCTGACCAATCGGCGTGCCCGTGCGCCCATGGAAGTTGCGCGGTGCCTGCGGTGGCCGGGGCCGTCCCGTGTCTCTGTCAGGTTGTGGCGGGAGCTGGTTAGCGTTGGGGAACGGTGCGGTCATCTGGTCATCGCCTTTAGAAGATGCTGGAGAAGAAGTGTCCGACCGCGTGCGTGGCCTCGCTTACGCCCGTGCTGACATCGTTGCTGACGGTGTTGTAGGTGTTCTCGCCCCAGTGTTGGATCTGTGGCCAGTGGTTCACCAATTCGCCGACGCCATACGCCACGCCGATCCCGACGCCGACGGCGAGCAACGTGACCGGACCGCCGGCCAACCCGATCGTCCCAGCCAGAGCCAAGGCTCCCTCGGTCGCGGCCGTGCCAGCGACGAATCCACCCATGTCCGCGCCTACGTGCTTGGCGATCTCGCCGGGACTCTTGTCCTTGTCAGTAGCGATGTCATAGCCAGTCTGGAAAAGGGACGCACCGACCCCGATGACGGGGATCTTTTCCGCGATATCGCCGAGCGTGCCATCGAGTTTGAACAGGGTCTTCATGTTGGCTTTCAGGATGTTGCCCAGCGTTGATCCTTGCAAGCCGGCCGTGTAGTGGCTGGCACTGGTTGCCAGTCGGTCGAAATCGGAGGCTTCGGCCTCGTACACTCCGGCTTGCCGAGCTGCCTGGGATGCGTAGTACGGGTCCTTGAACTTGTCCGCGACGCTCTGCCACACCTCCGCCTGCTCGGTGCGGGTGGCGGCTTTTTCCGCCCAGTCGTCCGCTTTGTCGATCTCCGAGCCCACGATGCCCGTGGCCGCCCCACCGACCAGCCAATATTTCTGGTCCCAGGCGTCCTTGGCCATCGTCTGCCAGGCGTTCATCTGCTGACCCAGCGTGTTGTGCGCGTTCGTCTCGATCGTCCGCGCCTCGGTCACGGTCTGCTGGACCTGCTGATACGCCTGCTGCTGAGTCTGGTAATTCCGCACAGCCTGCGCGGCCTGCGGCGTCATCGCCGGCTGGGCACCGGCCGTCGACTGCTGAACAGGTCCCGGCGCAGTGGGCTCCTCGATCGTGGTCCCGTTGACCGTCAGCCCAGCCGAGCTGGCGATACTCCGGGCCTGATTCATCCGGGACTTCACCGTGGTCAAGTCATCGGCGAAGGAGTTCAACGCCTGCGCCGCCGTCTGCGTATGGCTGGCAATCGTGTCGACGCTCTGCCCTACCGGTTGCAGTCGGGTGCGGAACGCGTCCCCGGCTTGGCCCTGCCAGTCGGACTCCGACTCCGACAGCGCGGTATGGAAGGACGTGCCGCCGGCCTCGATCCCCTGGGAGAGGGTTGTCAGGGACTTGGCCGCAGCACGGCAGGAGTTCTCGTCCCCGGCCACGTCGATGTTGATCCCCATCAGTGCGGCCCCCCGAGCTTCCCGAAGTTACCCTGGTTCGTTTCGTCAGTATTGTCATAGTTCGTCGCGTTCGACTGGGCTTGGTCGGCGGCGTTCGCTGCTGTCTGGGTGGCTTTCGCCATGACGTTGCAGAACGCGCTGATCGCGTTGCCCACCGCACCGGTCGAGGCACCCGCGTCCGGGATGGCCGGCGTGCTGGACGACAGCCCCGCCAACTGCTGGGCGCCCTGCGCCAACGTGCCGGCGACCCGGTTGAGGTCCTTGATAGTGAAACCTGCGCTCATCGACCGACCCCGTTCTCCACCTCGGCGTGACCAGCGAGATCAACACGCCAGTCATCCGGCAGGTCCACGTTCAACGCGATCAGATCGAACCCGACCAACGGTTGCAACTCCAGCAGTTGCTCAGCCGGCGCTGCCATCCACCCTTGCTGCGGGCCACACCCGGCCACCAGGAGGTCCAGCGAGGTGAACGCCAGCACCGCCAGCCGGCCGTCTTCCATGCGACGCAACTGCAACTTCGCCTCTCGCGCGCCAACCGGCATCGGTTCGGTGGGAACGAACACCATGCCGGCCAGGCTGCTCTCGCTCGACGGCGCAGCGGGCGTGCTCGACGGTGGAGCCGGCGAGGTGGGGCGAGCCGCTGGGACGATCGGCTGGGCGGGTTGGCCGCTGTCGAAGGCCGGTGCCGGGGGCCGGGGTGGTGTCTGTGGCCTCGGTGCCCGTCGGCGCGGCGACTCGTCGTTGTCATCGCCGAAGTCGAACTTGATTTCTTCCGGCCGTCCCCGGCTGCGCCTGGCTGACCCCGAATCAGGCATAGTGAATGGATATCCCCTCGTCGCGGCGCCCGCCCCGCGTGGCTGCGCCTCCCCGGTCCACCAGAGTAGCGGCCAGCACACACCCTGTCAGCGGACCAGAACCAAAGACCGTAGTTCTACCGAGCACCGCCGCACCACGAACAGGACCGGCCCACAGCGCTGCGCAGCCCCCGGACAACGGCGAGGGGGGAGGGGCCGGGTCACAGGGGCTGCGCGTTCATCCCGACGCTTGGAGCAGGCCCCGGCTGTCGCGACCGACCCAGGATACGATGAAATGCGTAATCGTGGAAGTGCTCACAGTAACAATGACCTGATCGTCGGTGCAGTGTTCTACGGCTGTGACGAGACTCCCCCCGTGCCATGCTTGACGCCGTGACCGAAACACCGTCTGAACCAGTTGGGCCGCCAGAGCCAGCGGAACAAGGCGCTGACGACGCGGGGCAAAAGCCCAACATCCACCAGGTGCAGGCCGCCGCGTTCGCAGATCTCGCTGACGACTTCGCGACCATGTCCGCCGACCTCGCCCAAACACTCAGCGGCGTGAAGCCCGTCTTCACCGGCCCCGGCGCCGAGCAGGCCCAGCGCGCCGTCGAGGAGCTGATGTCGGCGATGCCGCGAGAGACGCAAACGATGGCCGACCAGCTGCTGCTGGCAGGGCGGGCCCATGCCGCGATGTCGTTCGCGTATGAGGAACTGATGGCCTCCGGCGGCCCGGACAACCCCGAAACGCTGGCTCGCTACGAGGAAGCCGACCGGTGGTATCGAGAGCTGGTCAACGCCGAACGCCCCGAAGGTGACATCCCGCCGATGTCCTGACTCAACACAGGTGCCCTCACCCCTTGACGCTCACATAGTCACGCTGCTTCAAGGCAGGGGCCACGAGGGCGACAGTCGCCCCAGCCGTGTACGACTACGACCTGATGACGATCAGTAGCCGTGTCGACATTTACGCTGGTGACAGAACCGCTGACGCCCACGATCCTAAATACACCGTTTTGCACCCTTGACGGGGGGAGGCGCCCCGCGTCAAGCCTATGACCTGCGGTATTGCTGAAACAAGGCGGAATTGGTCAGCTGTGGATAACTGTGCGGCCTGTGGATAGTTGGTTGTACTGGTTGATTCGGGTTGATTCGGTTGATTCGGGACAACGTTCATATCGGGATTTTTTGATGATATCGGGCTTGGTTCTCGTCCGCCGCGTTCGGTAACTCTTTCGGGCGGGGGGCCTGTCGCGGTGAGCACCGAACGGCGGTGCGAACGGGTCGGCCAGACCGCCGGGTATCCGGGTCGGCCTGGCCTCCACCCCAACACGAAAGAGCGGGCCTCAGGGCAGAAGTTCCTTGCGCAGCCGCTCGACGTGTCCCTTGGCCTTCACGTTGTACAGGGCATGGGTCACCTTGCCGTCCGGGCCGACGACGATCGTGGATCGGATCACGCCCAGGATGGTCTTGCCGTAGTTCTGCTTCTCGCCGAACACGCCCCACTTGTTCAGTACCGATTTGTCGACATCCGACAGCAGCGGGAAGGTCAGGCCCTCGGCAGCCTTGAACTTGGCGAGCTTCGCCTGGGTGTCCTTGGAGACACCGAGCACCGTGAATCCGGCATCGTTGAACTCGGCCAGGTTGTCGCGGAAGTCGCAGGCCTGTGTGGTGCAACCGGGGGTGCTGGCGGCGGGGTAGAAGTAGACCACCACGGACTGGCCGCGGAAATCGTGCAGCGAGACCTCGTTGCCGTCACTGTCGGGGAGGGTGAAATCCGGGGCGAGGTCGCCGACCGCAAGTCGTTGCTCTGTCATGGCGCAACGCTAGCGGGCGGCGCGGGATCGGAAAAGCAGCGTGGGCGGTGCACTTGGCACCGCCCACGAGCAGCCCTGGTCACCCCGGATGGTGACCAGCAGAGCGAGTGCGCCGGGGGGCGTGCACACTCATTTCGTGAATCGTTCTACAGCTATCCAATGCAACATCAGAACTAGATAGTACACCCGTTCGGGTTAACGGCGACTGGTCGTCAGGGATCTGTGGGGTGCCGACAGGCACTGGACCAAACGGGCGGCCAGGTCCCGCCGGCTACTGGAGGTTTGCGGGACCAGCCAGGTCGCGGGACCAACCAGTTCGCGGGTTGTCCAGGGCCAAGGAAGGTGCGGGGAGCCAAGGGGAGGGTGCGGGGCCTAGCCGGAAGGGCACCGGGCCAGAAGAAGGCACCGGAGGTCAAGAGGGGACGCCAGCCAAAGGGATACCGAGTCAACAGGACGCTGGCCCAGAAGGGGCACCGAGGTCAAAGGGGGCCGGGGGTCAGCAGGCTACGGCGAACATCACCACGAAGGCGGCCACGACCAACAGCCAGGCCACCATGATCCAACCGAAATCCCGCCACGGCGACAGCGACCGACTGTCCTCGCCCGGCACATAGACGCCACGGGATTCGAACCATTCGACCCAGTGGACCAGGAAACCCAGCGGGTTGCCCAGGCGGGTCCGTTCAGCGCTTCGGCCGGTCATCGGTGCGGTCGCCCTCCTCACCGGGGGCGTTCAGTCCCATTTCGGGGCGACTTCCGGCAGGTTCGGATCAATCTTCAGCGCACAGAACTGCCAGGCTCGCGCGGTGCTGTACTGGACACCGGCACGGTCGAAGTCAATCAGCGGTGGCGTGCGGATATGCGCGTTCTTGGCCCGCTCGATCATTTCCTTCGCGGCTTCCTGGGGTGGCATTCTGCGCACCAGGTCAGCGGCCATGTCATAGACGGCGGCCCGTTTGGTGGCGAGTTCGTCACCAAAATTGTCGCCCTTGGAGCGGTTTTTGATGGCGGTGCCACGAGCGGCTTTGGCGTAGTCGGCGAACGTCTGCGCCAAGTCCTGTTTCGTCGGCTCGCCAATAGCTTCGTTGGCGGCCTGTTCCATCGCCACGCCTTCCCACTGCCCGCGTGTTCGGATGTCTGACTTCGACCATAGTCCCTTCGGGCTGATGGCGGTTACCACGTCACCCGTAAGCAGGCCGTCCGACCGGTTCTCGATCGCCTGACTACTACCCGAAAGATAACCCGAATCCGGGTGGACGTAGTAAGTGGCTCCGCGAGGGCCGGACGGCCGGCTCCAGGTGTCGTGGCGGGGCCTCAGCTGTCGGTCGCGCAGTCTCTGGTGACCACGGTGCGGACGTCGTTCTCGGCGGCCCTGATCCCGTGCTC
>CAJCJE010000474.1 GCA_903970565.1 Candidatus Melainabacteria bacterium
ACCCGGTCGCGGCAGGCCGGGTGATCTTCGCCAGGCGTTGCGCCTCGGCCGGGTCCAGCGCCCGAACGAACACCTCCGGTTGTCGTGGCATCAGCCACCTCCACCGACAGCCTCCAGCGTGCAGCCGTAGTGGATCAAGCCAACGCGGTGACGACGTCGACCTTTTCTGGCGAGGCTAGATATCAATCCCGATCCGAGCCCGCGCGGCCTGTCTGAACTCTTCGGAGTCGTTCAGATGGGGGAATGTCGAAGACGGCACGGGAACGTTGAGAAAGTCGCACAGCGGCTCCCATCCGTGGTTCCCCTCAAAAACCAGAAGCTGATCGCGCGGCACCTCGCGGATCACGTCGGAATTGTGTTTCTTGTACAGTTCAACTGCGCGTTCGCGGTCTCCGAAATGGCCCTGTAAATCGCCATCCCAGACAATCTTCTTGGTGACCGAGAAGAACTTCGCCGCGTCCGGATCGACCGCCTGTAGCGCGGCCATGCCGGCATCCTGGGAGATCCTCAGGAAGCCCTGGTAAAGGGTATTGAAGACGCTGTCATACCAGCTTTCCGCGTCGCGCACCGTGAGTATCACCTGGGCACTTGGGTAGTATTCAAGTAATTCTCGCCAGAAGAAGCAGCCAGGCCAGTCGACGGTTGAGTGGTATCCCGAGAATAGCTCACTCCAGTTCGTATTCTTGCCATCGGCGGCAGCGTCGAAGAGTGCCAAGCGCTCGGGGTGTGCAACCATCTTGGTCATGTGGAAGCATGGACCAAAGCCTAAGATTTCGATCGCCGCTTGCATTGACAGTGTTCCGGTGCGGCCAAACCCGGCTCCTATTATCTGCACGCTATCACTCCCATGATCAAATTTGGTGTTATTCGTTGCCCAGCACTGTCTGTTGAAGTTTCTTCAGTTCGCGGCACGGCTCCAGGCCGAGCTCGTCGTTGAGTATCCGACGTGCTGAATGGTAGGCCTGGAGTGCTTCGGCCCGCCGCCCCGATCTGTACAAGGCCAACATCAACTGTTGATGGAAGATCTCACGTAAGGGGTGATGGGTGGTTAGAGTGTACAGATCTGCAATTATTGTGCTGTGCTGCCCCAGTTCCAGGCGTGTCGCTACTTCCATTTCGACAGATTCTAGATGGGCATGCTCCAGCCACATCGCAAGACCGTCGATGATCGGACCGTGCGGTACGCCGCTGAGCGCTGGGCCACGCCATAGCGCGTTGGCCCTCTGCAGGGTCGCAAGCGCCTGATCGAGCTGTCGTTCTCTGATGTGATTTCGAGACTCATTCAGGAGTCGCTCGAATATCTGGAGATCCGTCTCGTCGGTGCCCAGGCGCAACAGATAGCCGGGCGGCTTGGTCAGTATTGGGCTCGCTCGTTGATCCGGGCGAGCCAGGAATTTGCGTAGCTGGGAAATATATACATAGAGGGCGGCGATCGCGCGGCGGGGTGGATCGTCGAGCCAAATCTCCGCGATGAGTTGGTCGGTGGAGACAACCTGGCCGGCCTTGATCAGTAGAGTGACAAGCACTACTTCGATCTTCTTCGCGCTCAGCGAGGCGCTGTTCTCGTTGTCAACGACTCGTAGCGGTCCCAGGAGTTCGTATCTCACGGGCGATCCCATCAGAGATGTGGTCAGATGGTCGAAGAGCTCAAGTGATGGCGAAGACGTGGTACGTCCCGCCGGTGGCCGTGCGCTCGCCGTTGGTCACCGCGATCACCCCGTTGAGCCAGGCGTAGCGCTCGTCGCCGGTGTCGAAGCTCGGGGTGGTGTGCAGCGAGAAGTCCTCGTAGGGCAACAGTTCGCGGCACCGGAACCGTTCCATCAGCGCCGGGGTCCGCGCCTGCGCGACGCCGGTGTAGGCCATCCCGATCGTCGCGCCGTCGTCGGTGGTCAGGGTGAGGCGGACATCGATGAGCATCAGCCCGTCGGAGCGCTGGGTGACCCAGTCCGCCCCGCCGGGGTTGACGACGCCACGCAGCCGCTTGCCCTCGAACGTGCCGCCATCCACCGGGTAGATGCCGCGGCCGCCGGCCGCGGTGGTGCCCAGCTGCTGGGCGCGATCGTAGCCGACCGTGAAGGTCATGACCAGCAGTGGCTCGTAACTCAGTTCCTCGATCACAAGAGCGTCCTCTCGATGATGCTCCGGGTATCCACTGTGGACGCCAGCGTGCCGAATGAGCGGCCCCACTCCCCGCCCAGCCGCGACGCGCAGAAGGCGTCCGCGACCGCCGCGGGGCTGTGGCGCACGAGCAGCGCCGCCTGCAGCGCCAGTGCCATCCGCTCCACGGTGCGCCGGGCGTCGGACTCCGGGATGTCGCGTCCGAGGACGTCGGCGAGCTCGCGACGTGCGGCATCGAGGTGCCGGTTCTCACCCGCAGCCGCGTCGATCTCGGCGAGCAGCGCGGGTCCGGTCTCCGGCTCGCGGGTCAGGGCCCGCAGGACGTCGAGCGCGACGACGTTGCCCGAGCCCTCCCAGATCGACCCCAGCGGCGACTCCCGGAACAGCCGCGGCATCACCGACTCCTCGATGTAGCCGTTGCCGCCGAAGCACTCCAGCGCCTCCGCGGCCAGGACGGGGGCGCGCTTGCACAGCCAGAACTTGCCGACCGCGCCGGCGATCCGGCGCAAGGCGGCCGCGCCGGCGTCACCCCGGATCGCGCGGTCGGCCGCACCGGCGATGCGCATGGCCAGCAGCGTGGCGGCTTCGCTCTCCAGCGTCATGTCGGCGAGCACGTTCGCCATCGCGGGCTGGTCGACCAATGCCTTCCCGAACGCGTGCCGCTGTCGGGTCTGGTGCACGGCGTTGACCAGCGCCGTCCGCATCCCCGACGCCGCGGCGATCGTGATGTCGAGCCGGGTGCCGTTCACCATCTCGATGATGGTGCGGACCCCGCGGCCCTCCTCGCCCACCAGCCAGGCCGTGGCCCCGTCGTACTCGAGCTCGGCGGAGGCGTTGGACTTGTTGCCCAGCTTGTCCTTCAGCCGCTGCAGGAACATCGCGTTGCGGGTGCCGTCGGGCAGGACGCGCGGCAGGAAGAAGCACGACAGTCCGCCGGGCGCGTGCGCCAGTACGAGGAACAGGTCGCACATCGGGGCCGAGGTGAACCACTTGTGGCCGGTGATCCGGTAGGTGCCATCACCGGCGGGCTGCGCGCGCGAGGTGTTGGCGCGCACATCCGAGCCGCCCTGCTTCTCCGTCATCGACATCCCGGCGAGCAGTCCGCGCTTGGTCGTCGGCACCGCGGACGTGGGGTCGTAGACGGTGGACGCGAGTAGCGGCTCGTAGTCTCCGGCCA
>CAJCJE010000475.1 GCA_903970565.1 Candidatus Melainabacteria bacterium
CCGGTCCGGAGATGTGCGTCAGGCTGAAGCCGGTGACGGCGTTGTCGTTGTACTCATACCCGCCGCCGGACGGTCGACTCGGCGTGTCCGGTCCCCACTGGACCATGCCGAACGGAACATCGGCGGCGGGGAAGTCATCGACCGCGTTGGAGGTGCCGATGAACGGATTCACCAGCGACGCGGGGTCCTGCGCATAGGTAGCCGTGGCGGCGGATGCGACGCCGCCCGGCACTAGTAAGGCCCCGATCGTGCCTGCGGCCGCGACCAGCGAGCAGACGATCGGTCTGATTCGAGCCATCAATACCTCCGAGGAATTTCTCGCCGTCGGCGAGAAGGGAAACCTGGCCACCGCGCCACCGGAGCGGGGCATCGGTGTGCTCGGGCAGCACCGGACGCCCTGACCCGGCCGCCAAGGCCGACGTGCCAGCAACAGTTGCGTCGGGGTGGGGAAAGCACCTGTGGAGCAGGTGGTTGTGCGGAACGTAGTGGGGTCGAGCGTGGTCGAGCTGAAGGCGATGGTGGAGCGGATGGGCTGATGGGCGTCGCGCTCGGCGGCATCTCGAACGGGCGGGAGTGCCGGGGAGGAGATCGGCCAGGTGAGCCGAGGAGCCGGCGGCTTCGTGAGCCGACAACCGACGTGACGCAAGGGCGCCGAACGCAGGACGTGACGCAAGGGCGCCGAACGCAGCCTGCCCAGCGTTCACTGCGGTCGGCCTTTCTCTTCGGGGGGACCGGCGCGCACCACGGCGACAGCGTTGTCAGCAGCTCCGTGCGCTGCGTATCCAGGTCACCATCGCTGGTGGCCTTCCCGGTTGGCCGAATCTGGTTGGCCGAGATGACAACGTTGTCACGACTAGTACCCCTACAGACAAGTACAGGGATCGCGCGGAGTCAAGCCGCCGGATGGCGCGAAATTTCGCAAGCAGCGCGCCAAGCCGGCGACCCGGCCGCTCGACGTGCGGATCAGTGGTGTCGAGGAGTTGCGCGGTGCGATACGTTGAGCGGCTTCGGTGTCGCGGACGGTCTGACTCGGCGCGCCGGTCGACGGTCCGGTGTGGTCACGCGCCGTTCGTTGTGGATTCCGGCCGAATCGGTGCGCGGCCGATAGAATCCGCGCGGGAACCACGCATGGTAACCACGATCTCGGCGTGGCCGACGCCTATGACGGCATCACCGCTGCCACGTCGGTACCGGGCCGTATCGCCGTGGAATGCGTATCGGACGACGGGTCAGAGGACGACGGATTCGCGTCGGCCGCGACGCTTTCGTATGTCCACTATGGACGTATGGCCTGGATGGCGGTGAGGAGCGCCAGTGGTTGAAGATGTTCCTGCGCGGGCCGCGAATCTCCACCGAACCCAGCGCACCGAGCCGGTGATCACGAAATGCGGTCGCCCGGCGGTGACGGCGTTCCTGCGGTGGTCCTCGATGCTGCCGGCCATGACGTCGACCCCGTCGGTTGACGCGCTCGCCTCGGCCGGCAGGCGCATCTCCACCGAGCCACCCTTGAGGTCGACCTCGATGTCGACCACCGCGTGATCGATCCGCGCCTCGGTGAAGTCCAGTTCGGTCGAGCCCATTCTGGTGCGCGGCAGCAGTGCGCGCGGGACCACCCACAAGCCCTTGCGGCTGACCGAACTCAGTTTCGCGTCCAGTTCGACCACCTCGTTCGGGCGATCAAGGCCGGCACGCCACCGGCGTGGGCCAGTGGTTGCGCGAGGGGCAGAGCCGCGGTCAACGGCTGGATCTCGCCCCTGGTCCTGGCCCGCAGGGCCGCGTCGGAGCGCTCGCCGAGTTCGTCGGCGGTGATCATGCCGTGCGCCATCGCCTCCTGTAGCCGTTGCGGCACCTGCTCGCGGTCGGCGTCGGAAATGCGCGGTTTCCTGGCTGGGTCCTCATCGCTCGGCTCGATCTCCAGATCACTCACCGATACAAGATATCTCAGTCGCCAAGAGATCGCGCGCCCGGCAGCGCGCCCGGCAGCACCTCCCGCGGTCGCCCTGCGTACGCTGTGCCGTCCGGCAGATCTCCGCCGACCGTGACCAGTCGGGGTGAACCGTCGATCACCTATGCTGCCGGCGCGTGCTGGCGGGCCGCGCCGGTCGATCGTGACGCGGTGCACCGGGCTCGGGATTGATTCCGGGCCGTCGTGCGTTGTTATGAGGAACGAGCATCGACAGACCGCTGGGAGGCCGTCGTGGCATTGGGTCCGGAGAATCTGTACGAGGTGGATTCTGACGTCCCGGATCTGCGCGGAACAGTGCTTTTGCACTGCATGGACGGTTTCATGGACGCCGGATCGGCCGGTCGGACCCTCGCCGATCACCTGTTGAGCACCCTGGAGCACCGGGTGATCGCGCGGTTCGACGTGGACCGGTTGATCGACTACCGGTCCCGCCGGCCGATCATGACCTATGTCACAGACCACTGGGCCGACTACGAGGCACCGGAGATCGTGGTCAACCTGGTGACCGACTCGGCCGGTACCACGTTCCTGCTGCTGACCGGATTGGAACCCGACCACGAGTGGGAGCGGTTCACCAGCGCGGTCCGCGAACTGATCGAGCAGTGGGGCGTCCGGCTGACCGTGTCCTTCAACGGCATCCCGATGGGCGCTCCGCACACCCGGCCGCTCGGCGTGACCGCACACGGCAGCCGCACCGAACTCGTCGCAGGTCATCGGCCGCTGTTCAACCGCATCCAGGTCCCGGCCAGCATCAGCGCGCTGCTGGAGCTGCGACTGGCCGAGGCGGGCCTGGACGCGCTCGGGTTCGCCGCGCACGTGCCGCACTACCTGGCCAACGCGAACTATCCGACCGCCGCGCTGACCCTGCTCAACTCGGTCGCCCAGGCCACCCAGCTGTCGCTGCCGGAGGACGCGCTGCGCGAGGCCGCCCGTCGCACCGACGCCGAGATCAACAAGCAGGTCGAGGACTCCGCCGAGGTCGCCGAGGTGGTTCGCGGCCTCGAACGCCAGTACGACACCTTCGCCGAGGCCCAGGGCCGGGAGAGTCTGCTGATCGACGCGGGTGGCAGCCTGCCGACGGCCGACGAGCTGGGCAGCGAGTTCGAGAAGTTCCTCGCCGAGCAGGGCAATGGCAATCCGGACTCCTCGCGCGAGTAAGAGGCTCCGGCAAATGATGGTTACTTCAGTCGGCGTGTGGTCGGGCGGCTCTCCCACCGGTAGGTCTGGCGGGCTTTCTGGATCAGGCAACGGACGGTGACGAACGCGGCGGCCAAGTAGAGGTAGAAGTCGACGA
>CAJCJE010000476.1 GCA_903970565.1 Candidatus Melainabacteria bacterium
GCAACTACTTCAACCAGGAACTGTTCGGCGGGCCGACCTCGCTGCCCTGGGGGCTTGCAGATCGCCCCCGAGTTCCGGCCGCCGGGCTACGAGCAGTTCACCACGTTCCACCCGACCTTCCTCCACGAGCTGATCTGGGACGTCGTCCTGGCCGGCCTGCTGGTCTGGCTCGGGCACCACACCAAGGTCCGCCCGTACGGCCTGTTCGCGCTCTACGTCACCGGCTACTCCGCGTTCCGGATCTTCGAGGAGTCGCTGCGGGTGGACTACTCCCAGTACTTCCTCGGCCTGCGGCTGAACTTCTTCGTCGCGTCCGTGCTGACCGTGCTCGGCATCATCTGGTTCGTCTACACCCAGCGCCGAACGCCCACACCACAGCCGATCCAGCCGGCAACGGATCTCGACGAGTCAGCGGACGCCGACGACCCTGACGCACCCGAGGACACCACGCAAGCCGAACCCCCAGACACCGACGCCGATGCGGTCGACCCCTCAGGCGTCGCAGCCGATGCGGCAGGCGAAGCCGGAGAAGTCGATGCGGCCGGCGAAGCCGAAGAAGCAGCTGACCCCATCGAAGCCGACAACGGTCCCGAAGCAGAGAAGTCCGAGTCCGCCGCCGATGAGAAGGCCGAATCTCTTGAGGAGCGCGGCGAGCGGTGACGCAGCGGCGCGGGGAATCGGCGCTGATCTGGTTTCGGCGCGACCTGCGGCTTGGTGACCAACCCGCGCTGGCTGCCACTGCGGAGCGGGCCGAGCGGTGCCTCGCGGTTTTCGTACTGGACGAGCGACTGCTGGCACCGGCCGGTGCGGCGCGGCGGATCTTCCTGATCCGGTCGTTGCGCGCGTTGCGTGCGCAGTTGGCCGGCCGGTTGCTCGTCGTCGCCGGTGACCCGGTCGAGGTACTGCCCGAGTTGGCCGGCCGCGTCGGCGCGACCGGGGTGCACATCTCCGCGGACTGCGGCCCGTACGGTCGACAGCGCGACGACGCCGTCCGCGCGGAGTTGGCGAAGACCGGGATCGAGCTGACCGCGACCGGCTCGCCCTACGCCGTCACACCGGGCCGGGTGCGCAAGCGCGACGGCGAACCGTTCCGGGTGTTCACGCCGTTCTACCGAGCCTGGCAAGATCACGGTTGGCGCGCGCCGGCCGGCACAAGTTCATCCACAGTGGACTGGATCGACCCGGCGACGGTCGCCGAATCGGTACCGTTGACCGAACCGCCCGCACCCGACGGGTTGACGCTGCCCGAGCCGGGCGAGGCCGCCGCCTCGGCGACGTGGCAGGCGTTCCGGGACGAGGCGCTGGTCGACTACTCGGAGGACCGGGATCGCCCGGACCGACCCGGCAGCAGCCGGTTGTCCGGTTATCTGCACTGGGGCGCGGTGCACCCGAGGACGCTGTTGGCCGACCTCGCCGACGACCTGCCGGGTGCCGAGGCCTTCCGCCGCGAGTTGGCCTGGCGCGAGTTTCATGCCGACGTCCTCTGGCATCGGCCGGAAACCGCGCGGCGCAACTACGATCGCCGCTTCGACACGTTCGAACACGACAGCGGCCCGGCCGCCGAAGCCGCCTTCGCCGCCTGGGCCGCCGGCACGACCGGCTACCCGATCGTGGACGCCGGCCTGCGCCAACTGCTGGCCGAGGGCTGGATGCACAACCGGGTCCGGATGGTCGTGGCCAGTTCCTTGTCAAGGATCTGCACCTGCCGTGGAGCGCGCCATTTCATGCGCCATCTGGTCGACGGCGATCTGGCCTCCAACCAGTTGAACTGGCAGTGGGTGGCCGGCTGCGGCACGGACGCCGCGCCGTACTTCCGGATTTTCAACCCGATCACGCAGGGCCAGAAATTCGACCCGGACGGCGCCTACGTGCGCCGCTACGTTCCGGAGCTGCGCGCGGTGACCGGTAAGGCGGTGCACCAACCCTGGACGCTATCGGCCGGACCGCCACCCGGTTACCCACTGCCGATCGTCGAGCACGCCGAGGAACGCTAGGAGGCGCTCCGCCGATACGGCGCGGTGACCGGGTGAGAGCGGGCGCCAAGCCGAACCCGCAATCGTAGCCGCGCAGGCACCTCAACCCGACTGCGGCAGTACGGGTGCCTCTTGCTGGAGCTCGGCAGCGAACAGTTGCCATGCCTGGGCGTAGGCCTGTACCAGTTGGGCAACCGAACCCCGGCAGTGTTGCGGGAGGTTCACGGTGATCTTCTCCCTGTCCTTGGTGAAGGCGACGCAGGCGTCGAGCATGCGTAGCACGGTGCGTCCGGATTCGGTGAGCAGCAGGGACGGGTCCTTGCGGAGTGAATCGAACAGCCTCGGCAGCTCGGTCGGCTGAGTAGCCGTGCCGAAGCGTCGGGCTGCCCGCTCGACGGTGGGCGGCAGGCCCACCGACATCTCGATGACGACCGCGGCGCGCCGCTGCTTCTCAGGGACCGGATCGTCGCCCCTGCTGAGGCGGTCGCGCACATCGGCGACGGTGGCCGGCGATATCCCGGCCTTCCGCGCGATCTGGCGCAGCGAGGCATCGGGGTTCTTGCGCAGCAGATCACGGGCGAGCTCACGGCCGTGGGCCGAGTTCAGTGGCCTCGCCTTGCCGTCCCGGCCCACCCGGACATCGCAGCGGGCCGCGACGCCGACGGTGCGGTGGCGGACATACGCGACCTTCTTGGCGGACAGGCCGGCGACGGCGGCGACGGCGCGGTCGGACCATCGCGGGTGGGCCGCGAAAATTCGTCCGGCGGCGGCGATTCGGTCGTTGAGCGACAGCGGCATACCCTGCGCGACATTGATTGCCACGGAGAGCAGATCAGCATCACCCTCGGTGCCGTCGAAGAAGCGCGCCTCGATGGTGTCCTGACCGCGCGACTCGACCGCTCGGAGCCGGTGCACGCCGTCGACGACCCGCATGGTGGGTCGGTGCACGACGATCGGCGGAAGCTCAGATGCTGCTTCGGCTAGCATGTGGACGTAGGCATTGTCAATGCCGGCGAGCCGCGGTGATGAGACAACAACCAAATGGCTTAGAGGCTCCGGCAAATGATGGTTACTTCAGTCGGCGTGTGGTCGGGCGGCTCTCCCACCGGTAGGTCTGGCGGGCTTTCTGGATCAGGCAACGGACGGTGACGAACGCGGCGGCCAAGTAGAGGTAGAAGTCGACGA
>CAJCJE010000477.1 GCA_903970565.1 Candidatus Melainabacteria bacterium
CAAGGTGCTGCGCAAGTTCGCGAACCCGCTGATTTTCGGTGGCCCCCTCCCGCTGCCGATGGTCAGTGCCAACCTGGCCTCCGCGCGGCTGCACATCAGTGGAGAAGTGTTCAAGCTGCAGGAAATGCTGTGGCGCAACACCGAGTGCTTCGACCGGTACACCGACAATCGGCTGGTGAACGCCGGCGAACGTTCGCCGGTGCGCGGTGCCCTGTTCCCGACAGAGGCCGGCGCACTCAACGCCACCGATCGTCTCAAGCGGGCTGGCGTCGTGGTCACCCCCGCGTTCTACCCAACAGTGCCCAAGGAAACTGGATTGGTGCGCTTCGCGGTTTCGGCCCAGCACACCGAGAACCAGATAGCGTTGGCGGCCGATGCTCTCGGTGACTTCGGTTGAGTTCGCTCGCCACCCGCGACAAACCACGAATCGGAACGGAAGCATGAACCAGGGCCCTATCGAGCAAGTGCTCACGTGGATCTGTAACCCCGACGACCTCGCGCCGGAATATCTGGCGAAGGTCGAGGAAGACATGACCCGTGAATACTCGGCGGCTGCCCAGCGCAATGGATTCTCGTTTCGCTTCGTGGCGGCCAACGAACTGGTGCCGACCGCGGTGGACCGGCCAAGACTCTGGTATCGCGGCGAGGATCTGCTGCTGCGCAGGCATTGCTACATCGTCGATGACGTGAGTGCCGACCCGCAGGCGACCCAGTTCCTCCGGGGGATCTACCGCACGGTGCAGGCCAGCGACTCCGTGTTGCTCAACCGCACGTTCGAAGGACCCGAATGCCTGGAACGCGACAAGCTGGCGATGGTCTTGCGGGCGGCCGAACTCGGTATTCCGGCGCCTGCGACGGTGACCGTGCCGTTCGGCAGGTACGCCCGTGCCGCAGTCCCGGCCATCCAAGCGGTCATCGGTGACGGACCCTACATCATCAAGCCCAGGGAGATGGGCATGGGCGCGGCTGTGCTGCGGGTCGATTCACCGGAGCAGCTTTCGGCGGCCGTGGACATCGTCTCGCAGGCCGGGCTGGGTTACGTGGTGCAGGAGTGCCTGCCGATAGAAGGCGACCTGCGGGTCATGATGGTCGACGGAGAGGTACTGGTATCGCTGCTGCGCAGGCCCGTGAATGGCGGTTACCGGGCGAATCTGAGGCAGGGCGGACAGGCCGAGGTCGACCCGGACATCGCAGGCGAGGTCAAGGACCTAAGCCTGCGCATCGCCGAGAACCTGCGGGCCAGCTATCTGCACGTGGACTGGCTGATGACGCCCAAGAGACCTGTTCTGGGGGAATGGGGGACGGCCATGGCCGGATTCTCGCTGATGCCCGAGCCGGCCAGGACCAAGGTCGCTGACGCCTTCTACCAGTGGGCCGGCCGTCGGCTGCGCCGGCTGAGCTGACTACTGGCATAGGGAGTTCGCCCGATGGATATGCACGCACCCGACGAGGTACGAGCCGGCCTGATCCGGCAGATCACCGCGTACCGCACCAGCAAGTGCCTTTACGCACTGGCCGAACTAGGCGTTCCCGATCTGCTGGCGAACGCGCCGATGACCTCGGCGGAGCTCGGCGCGGCGACTGGCACCCGGCCGGAGCTGCTGTGCCGCGTACTCGACCATCTGGTGGTGGCCGGCGTGCTCGACCGGGACCCGTCCGGTCGCTACGTCAACACCCCGAGTTCGCGGCTGCTGCTCCGTGCCGCGCCGGACGGCCTGGCCAACTGGGTGCGGTGCGAGTTGCAGGAGGGATACTGGCACAGCTGGGATCGGCTCATCGACCAGCTGCGCACCGGCGAGGTGGCGTTCGAACTGGCCCATCAGAGGAGTTTCTTCGACTGGCTGGCCGGATCGCCGCCGATCGCCGAGCTGTTCGACGCGACCATGCGGGACGGCTCGCGCGATCTGGACCAAGGCGCGGTGGACACGATCGTGCTCGGTCCCGGTGAGACGGTGGTCGACATTGGCGGCGGTGACGGTTCGTTTCTCGCCGCGCTGCTGAAGGCCAACCCCGAGGCGTTCGGGGTGCTGTTCGAGCTGCCGCGCGAGAAGGCCGAGGTCGTGCCGGAACTCGCCGGATTCGTGAGCGCGGGCCGGTGCCGGATCGAGCGGGGCTCGTTCTTCGAGCGGGTGCCAGGAGATGGCGACGTGTACGTGCTCAAACGGATCCTGCATGATTGGGACGACGAACGTGCGGCCCAGGTGCTGCGCCACTGCCGGGACGCGATGCTGCCGGGCGGCCGGATCGCGGTGATCGACATCGTGTTGCCGGACGAGCACCAGGCACAGGTGGGCCGATCACTTGATGTGCTGATGATGGTGCTGATGGCGGGCAAGGAGCGCGGTGCCGGGGACTTCGCCGCGTTGTGCGACCTCGCCGACCTGAAGCTGGGCTCGATCACTGGTACGCCGAGTTCTTTGTCGGTGGTCGAGATGTGCTCTCCCGCGACCTGTCAAACTGTCGAACATGTCGAACGATAGCACCACTCCGGAGCCTCAACTCACCGGCAGCCCCCGGTCTGTGCTCGCCGCGCTCGTCTTCACGTTCATCACCAACATCGACATGACGACGGTGCTCACGCTGCTGCCGGTTGCCATCTTCGGCGGCACCACGGTTCCGCCGCTGACGTTCTCCCTGGCGCTGTCGATCCAGGTCGGCGCCTCACTGCTGGGCAGCACGCTGGTGCCCCTGCTCTTCCGTGGAATGCACGCCGGCTGGATGCTGGCGATCTCTGCCCTGCTGAAGTCGTGCGGTTTCCTCGCCCTGCTCGTCACCGTGCACGAGCCGGGCCTCTACGCGTTCGCCGTGCTGGCCGGCTTCGGCCGCGGAGTGTCTAAAGTGGGCAGTCGCCTGCTGCTCACCAACGCGACACACGAAGGCAACCGTGCCAAGGTGTTCCAGCTTTTCTTCATCACCATGAACGTGGCATTGCTGATCGCGCCACTGGTGGCGCAGGCGGCGGTGTCCAACGATGTTGCGCAGCTCACACTGGTCGGACTGATCGTGTTGGAGTTGGCCGGCGGCGTGTGGGCCGGTGTCGCGGCGCGGCGCGTCGGGTCGGATAACCAGGCCACTAGGAAGCTCACGGTGTCCGGCGGGATCAAGCTGTTTCTGCGGGGTGGTCCAGCCGCAGTCCTGGGCTACACCCTCATCGCGTATTTCGCGATGGGTTTCATCATGGCGATGTTTTTGCTCTACGCCACGGTAAACCCCCGGTTGGCGGATTTCCGCTCACTGTTCCTGAGCTTCGAGCCGCTCGCGCTGATCGTGATTCAACTGGCGTTCATGCCGTTCTGGTCGAAGCTGCCCCGATCGGTCGTGTACTCGGCCGCCGCGGTCACCTGCGGTGCGGGAGTTCTGCTGTCCTTCACCTCTTCGGTGGTGCTGGTGCTCGCCGGGCTCGCTCTGTTCGCGTTCTCGGAGTGCTTGGCGATGCCTGCGTCCCAGGTGGAAGCCAGCAAGGTCGTGGCAAAGGCCCAACTGGCCACGATGCTCTCGCTGGTCACCATTCTCAGCGCGGTCGGAGAGATCATCGGGAACGTGGTGGCCGGGTGGATCGTGCGCAACGCCGGCGGCCTGCTGCCCGCGGCGACTGCGTCGGGGATGGCCGTTTCGGTGATCGTGCTGATCGGGTTCGGCGTCGCCAGTGCGGGCATCCTTCGCACGACGCGCACTGGCGGTGACGCGATGCCCGACGTGGCGGCCGTACGGGAAGGAAAGAATTGATATCGAAGAACCTGACAAAACCCCGACCGCAGCGTAATCGACCCTGCGAACTCGACGGCTTGTCATGCTCCGTCGCCCTTCTGGAGGACAGATGACGCTCTTACTTGACCCGGCCGTCGTCACAAGACCGGCCGAGAATGGGAAAATGCTGTCCGGGGCGCTTCCCCGGATCAGCGCGGTCGGTACGGCGGTCCCACCGAACTCCTATTCGCAGGAAGAACTGCTTGACATCTTCGAGATCGACGATCAGCGAATCCGGTCGGTATTCCTCAACGGCGCCATCAGCCGTCGGCATCTGACCCTGCCGCCGGTCGGACCCGATGGCAGCAGGCGGATCGAATCCCAGGGTGAGTTGCTGCGCAAGCACACCGAGACCGGTCTCGACATGGGCTCGCGGGCCGTGCTGGAGTGCGTGCGCAACGCGGGCATGACGCTCGCGGATGTCCGCTACCTGTGCTGCGTGACTACAACGGGCTTCCTGACCCCCGGCTTCAGCGCACGGCTCATCCGGGAACTGGACCTGCGCCCGGACACGTCGCGGCTCGACGTGGTGGGCATGGGGTGCAACGCCGGGCTCAACGCGTTGACAGCCGTCACCGGCTGGGCGAGCACGCATCCTGGACAGCTGGCCGTGCTGGTCTGCATCGAGGCCTGTTCCGCGGCTTACGTCTTCGACAAGACCATGCGCACCGCGGTGGTCAACAGCCTGTTCGGGGACGGCGCGAGCGCGGCGGCGGTGATTGCCGCCAAGGACGACCCATCGACCACGGGTGGGGTGGGCGGACCGGTCATGGTCGAGGGACCGCAGGTGCTCGGCTTCTCCAGCCGGATCATCACCGAAGCGCTCGGCGCGATGCGCTACGACTGGGATGACGACCAGGGCAAGTTCAGCTTCTTCCTCGACCGCGACGTGCCCTATGTGGTAGGCGCGCACGCCGAGGAAGCCGTCGAGACGCTGCTGGCCGGCAGCGGCCTGC
>CAJCJE010000478.1 GCA_903970565.1 Candidatus Melainabacteria bacterium
GAGCACGGTGACCACCCGACCGGCAGCGGTGTCGACGTTGTCCACCGTCGACAGGATGGAGCTGGCGGCGCTGTCCGCGCGCACCACGCCGACCGCGCCACTGCCCCCGGCCGAGCCGGCCCCGCCGGCCAGCACGGTGCCGGCGCCGCAACGCTGCACCTGCGCGGCGAACTGGGCCAGCATCGCGGCCCGGTCGGTTGGGTCGTTGCCCGCTTCGGCGCCCCCGGTGAGCACGACGGCCAACTGGGCCGGCTGCACCTGCGCGCCCGGTGTGACGAAGCCGCCGGCGGCGAGTCCGGACAGGGCGGCGGCGATCTCGTCGGAGCTGGCCTGCGCCGCGTCGTTGCTCTTGTTCAGCAGCAACAGCGGCCCGAGCAGGCCGCCGGACAGGGTGCCGGGGTCGGAGGCGACCGGCAGTTGCACGCCGGCCGGGATCATCCTGGTCACCAGGTCGCGCAACTGGTCGGAGCGGTTGGGGTCGGTGAAGGCGTCGGTCAGCTGCACCTGGCCGGTGACCGAACCACCCGCGTCGGTGATCAGCGAGGTCAGCTCGGTGGCCTGGGTCTGGCTGGCGTCCGGGGCGAGGATGAGCACGACGGTGCGCTGGGCCAGTGCGCCACGCACCGCGAGCGGGCCGATGCCGGTGGCGAACTGGTCGTCGTCGGTGAGCTGCCCGTTGAGCGAGTCCCGCTGGGTCTGGAGGTCGGAAACCTGCGCGAGGAGGTTGTTCTTCTGCCCGCTCAGGCCGGACAGCAGCGTGTTGGACAGCGCGGTCGAGCCGAGTACGACGCCGAGGGCGAGCGCGAGGAACACGGCGCCGATGGAAACGACGTGGTAGCGCAGGGAGATCATTTACACCAATCCTTTGACCCAGGTCACCAGGTGGGTGCCGACACCGGTCAGCCAGGCGAGGTAACCGTGGCTGACGTCGGAGATGGCCAGCGCGGCGGCGATGACCACGACGGCGGCGAACACGAGCAGCAGCACCGACCAGGCGGACACCCTGGCCCGGTGCAGGGTGGCGACGGCCTTGCCGTCCACGAGCCGGCTGCCGAGCTTGAGCCGGGTGAGGAAGGTGGACGGGTTCGAACCGGACCGGCCCCGGTCCAGGAACTCCGCGAGGGTGGCCTGGGTGCCGACGGCGACCACCAGGCTGGCGTCGTTGGCCTCGGCCAGCAGCATTGCGAGATCTTCGGCGTTGCCGGAACTGGGAAAGGTCACCGCGCCGATCCCGAGGTCCTGGATGCGCTCCAGGCCGGGGGCATGCCCGTCGCTGTGGGCCGGCACCACGACCTCGGCACCGCATTTGAGCGTCTCGGTGCGGATGCCGTCCGGGTCGCCGACGATCACCTGCGGCCTGTGGCCGGCCGCGACGAGGGCGTCCGCGCCGGCCTCGACACCGACCAGTACCGGCTGGTGCTCACGAATGTAGCGTTTGAGCAGCTTCAGGTCGGCGACGTGCTCGGGGCCGGCGGCGACGACCAGGACCTCGCGGTTCTTCATGGACACGTAGATCTCGGGCACTCCGACGCCGTCGATGATCAGCGTGCGCTCACGCCGGAGGAATTCGATGGTGTTCGCCGAGAAGGCCTCCAGCAGCGCGGACATGCCGGCCTTGGCCTCGATCATCTGGTCGGCGATGGACTCGGGGGTCTGCCGGACACCGGTGGCGATCTCACGTTCGCCGAGGTAGACCGCGCTGTCGAACAGCCGGAGGCGGGCGCCTTCCTTAACGGCGCGCAGCACGTCGACCCCGACCCCGTCGATGAGCGGTATACCGGCGCTGACCAGCACTTCCGGTCCGAGATTGGGGTAGCGGCCGGAGATGGACGGCGAGGCGTTGACAACGCCGGCCACCTCGGCGGCGAGCAGCGCGTCGGCGGTGCGGCGATCCAGATCGAGGTGGTTGAGGACCACGATGTCGCCGGCACCGATTCGACGCAGGAGATCACCCGCGCGCCGATCGACCCTGGCCGCGCCAGTGATTCCCGGCAGTTCCCGGCTGGTTCTGGTGAGCAGACCGGTGAGTTTCATGAGGCCGATGGTGACAACGTGACCGACATTAGTGCGTTTGCCACGCCGGACTGGTCCATGATGACCAGTCGAAACCACCCCATGCGGGGGTGTCTGCGGAGAAAGTGGATTTCACCGGGCCGTGTCACGCCCACGGTCGGCGATCATCGCCGTGCCGGAGGTCAGCTGCGCGCCGCGGAGCGGGTACCGCTACCGGTTACCGAGGGCCGAGGAACGCGTCGGCGAACTCTGCCGGTGCCTCACTGAAGTAACGCGGGACGCCCAGTTGGCCTCGGCTGACCGCGTCGTCGTCGACGACGAATTCCGGCCCGCGTGCCTCGGTGTCGTAGTAGCGGTGGAAGACCGGGGTGAGGCCGCCGGAGATGGGCGGCACGATCCAGCTCCAGTCGGCCGGGCAGCTGCGGCCGGCGCGTTCCTCCTTGGCCAGGTGGGCGAGGAAGCGGCGGGACTCCGTGTGATGGTCGGCGATGGTCACGCCGTCGGCGGCATAGGAGTGCAGCACGGCGCGGTTGATCTCGATCGCCGCCCGGTCCCGCCAGAGGGTCTGCTCGCAGGAGCGGTCCAGGCCCATCCGCTCGGCGACG
>CAJCJE010000479.1 GCA_903970565.1 Candidatus Melainabacteria bacterium
CGGTCGATCTCGGTCAGCGTCATGTTCGAACCCGGCAGGCTGTCGGCCAGCGTCCGGATGGTCATCGTGGTGCTCCGGCCGGCCCGCGCGGGCGACACGTCCACGGCGATGAACGCGTAGTCGTCGTAGCGCACCTGGGACCACTCGATGGCCTCGGGCACCTTCGTCCCGGCCGGGTAACCGGAGGAGTTGATCGCCGTCCCGTCCGGCGACCAGACGTAGCTGTTGACCACGTTCTCCGTGTTGTTCTCGGTCGTGTTCACGCCGCCGGGCGGGGTGTAGCCACGGTAGCGCTGCCCTTCCGGCAACAGCTGCGGTCCGAACGGCGTGACGCCGACCGGGGCCGGGTTCGCGGTGCTCGGGGCCGGCCGGAACGCATACCGCGGCCGCCCGCCCGAACCTGCACAGATGTAGGTCACACCGTCCGTCGCCGGGCTGATGGTCGAACCGTCCGGAGCTGCCTTGGTGCGCTTGCCGTGCTTGATCGGGTCGGTCCGCTCGAACACGTGGTTGTGGCCCTGGACGACGAGATCGACCTGGTATTTGCTGAACAACGGGTCCAGCGCGTCTCGGACACCACCGTCGGAGGCGTGGTTGGTGGTCGTCGAGTACGCGCAGTGATGGAAGAACACCACGATGAAGTCGACGGTCGGCGCCACGTGCGGGTTCGTGCGCCATTCCTTGAGCGTCGCGTCGATCCACTTCAGCTGCGCGCCGTCGGAGTATCCGGTGTTGGTCTGGATCTCCGCCGACAGGTCATTGGCGTCCACCGAGATGACCCCTACGTTGGCGTAGATGAAGTTGTAGACCGACGGGCAGGTCTTCGGCCCGTTCTTCGGCAGGTCCAGCCGCTTGGCGTGGCCGGCGTAGCCGTGCGAGGGGCTGCCACCGATGAACTCGGTGTTGCTGAACAGCGGCTCCATGTCGTGGTTGCCGGTGGCGAACATCCACGGCGTGAACGCGGCCTGGCCCTCGATCTGGTTCAGGAACACGTCCCAGACATAAGGGTTGTAGAGGTTCTTGCCCGCCGCGGCGCCGGTCGTCAGCGCCGTGCTGTCGTCCGCCGGGAGCCCGGTCCCGGTTGGATCGGCATAGCAGATGTCCCCTGCCAACAGAGTGAAAGCCGGTCGCTGCGAGCTCATCTCGTTCGTCATGCTGGCTGCCGGACGGCTGTCGGTGCCGCCCGCGCCGGCCACCGGATCGGTCGCGCTGTAGTAGTTGTTGTCGAACGTCCCGGTCGGCCAGGTACCGCCGAGCGCGGTGACCGCGGTCGGGTCCTGACCCCAGGCGAACTGGGGATCGGTCGGCGCGGTGTTGGTGCCCACGTCGGCGAAGGCCGTGAACGTGAACGGTTCGGCCACCGGCGCCCGGTGGCCGATCTCACGGGCCGGCGCGGTGGAGAAGAACGCGTCCCCGCTCACCGTGCCGTCGGACAGGTGGAACCGGTAGTGATAGAGCGACTGCGGGTGCAGGCCGTCCAGGCGCACCTTGGCGTAGTACTGGCTGGCGACCGGCCCACCCGGAATGGCGTACTGCCCGACGAGATGCTCGATCTGGGCCTCGTACTTGTGGCCGTACCGTCCCGCCTCGGTGCCGACCTCGACCCAGGCGCGCAGTCCGCGCGGCAGCGAACCGGTCTTGCTGACCAGTTGCGCGGTGACCGCCATCGCCCGGCCGAGCAGGCCGTTGCGGTCGGAGACGAATGACAGGTGGCGGCCCGAAACAACCACGCCGGACGCCCCGGGCGTGCCGCCACCGGCCGCGAACGCGGCATTGGCCAGTCCGAACTGGGCCGCGGCGATACCGCCGGCACCGGCAGCCACTGCCTTCAACACGCTGCGCCGGCTCACGCTGTGGCGCGAAAGCTCCCTGGCGTTCCACTCCTCGTACTCGTCGACGGTCACGGGGCCGGTCACTCCACTGTTCTTCATGGCCCCATTCCCCCATGACAACCCGGCGGGATGAGCAAACACCGTCGAAAAATCCGGTGAATTCCTTCGACCGGACGTTCCCGACGGGTGGTTCTCGGTCGGCCCGGGGCCACGATGGGTGGCCGGTCCGAGGTCGCGGGCGCCCTGTGGGTCATCCGCCGGAGGACATGATCGAGATTCGCCCGTGCCGACGGACATGATCGGGCTCCCGCATGGACGGACTGCCTATAGAACAAACCCGACGGGATCTTTGCTGCTCGGCTTGGGCAGTCCGACATCTGCGCCGACGCGCTAGACTGTCCTTGGTTGGACATCAGCCGGCTTAAAAACTTCGTTCAGCCTGTCGCGGACGAGGTCGAGCTCTTTGCTCACGTCCGGGCGCACCAGGCGCGGTAAGTTCCGCCGCCGTGAGTTCTCGGCAGCGGATGAAGTGGTCGTCCGATGACACATCCCAGCGCATCACCTGAACGCGATGCTCGATCTCTCGACAGCGCAACGGATCGAGCGCTGCTGTCGGCCGTGTTGAACACCATGACGGAGGGCGTGTGGGTCCTCGACCGGTCCGGCCGGACCGTGATGGCCAATCGCCGTATGGCTGATCTCCTCGCAGTGACGCCGAACCGGTTGATCGCCGGCGGAGTGGACGATCTGCTCGACCCGGTCTCGGCGCGCATCACCCGGGAACACCTGCTGTT
>CAJCJE010000480.1 GCA_903970565.1 Candidatus Melainabacteria bacterium
AGTTCGCACAGGAGGTGCTCGGCGAGGTCGTCACGGAATCCGAGCGGCTGTCCACACTGATCGAGGACCTGCTGGTGCTGTCCCGTTCGGATGCCGGTGAGCTGGCCTCGGCCGGATCGGTCGACCTCGCGCTGGCCACCACGGCCGCGGTCGACCGGCTGCCACCGGACGCGCCGAGGGTACGGCTGCGGATTCCGCCGAGCGCCTGCGCGGTGTGGGCCGCGCCGGGCGAGGTCGAGTTGGTGCTGGACAACCTGCTGCGCAACGCCGCCCGGTATGCCAGGGCCAGGATCAGCGTGTTCGTGCTGCCGACGGCGGACGGGGTCCGGCTGACCGTGGAGGACGACGGCCCAGGCGTGCCGGCCGAGCACCGGGCACGGGTCTTCGACCGGTTCTACCGGGTGCATGACGACCGTGGTCGCCGGACCGGTGGTGCCGGGCTCGGCCTTGCCCTGGTCGCCGAGGTGGTGCGCCGTCGCAACGGTTCGGTGCTGCTGGGCGATTCCTCGGACGGCGGTGCCCGGTTCGAGGTCCGCTGGCGGGGACCGCCGGCCCGGACGGAGCGGGGGTGATGGCTCGGGGCAGGATCTGCGGCCGTGGATGGGCTTGCGAGCGAACCGGTGCGTGTCGGGATCGAGGCGGTGGCCGCGCCGGCGAGGACCGTGGCGGCGGTGCTCGCCGAGACCTGGGTGTTGGCCGAGGCCCTGGCGCGTTTCGGTGTCACTGTGCCGACGCGGCGGCCGGAGCAGTTCCGGTTCGGGGTCGAGCTGCCGCTGCGGATTCGGCTCGGCGGCCCGGCTGTGCTTCGGCTGCGCTGTGACCGGGCCGACGAACGCGGCATCGTGCTGAGCGTGCTCGGGCCCGGCCTGCACGTCGAGTGCGTCGCAGCGGTCGTTGCCGCGGCGGCCGGCGCGGATTCGACGCGGCTGACCGAGTCGACGCGGTCAACCCGGTCGACGCTGGCGACGCCGTTGGTGGCCTCGGTCGAGGCCGGCGCGGGGTTGCGCTGCGAGCTGGGCTGGACGTCGCGGTGGGTCCGGTCCGGCGTGTTCGGCGCGCGGCCGGTGCGGCGGCTGCTGGCTCCTGCGCTGACGGCGTTGACTGCGCTGACGGCGGTGTTGACCAGCGTGTCGGCCGGGGTACGGGCGCGGGCCGAACAGTTGGTCGGCGCGCCGTTGGTGGTCGGGACCGCGATCGTCGCCGACGGCGCGGTGTTGGCCGCGCAGCGGGAGCGGCCGGCCGCGCTCGCCGGACGCTGGGAGTTTCCCGGCGGCCGGGTCGAGCCCGGTGAGGACGAGCCGGGTGCGGTGGTCCGGGAATGCCGGGAGGAACTGGGTGCGTCGGTGCGGGTGCTCGGTCGGCTCGGGCCGGACCTGATCCTGCCCAGTGGTTGGCTGCTGCGCATTCACGCGGCTGAACTGGTCGACGGCCATCCGGCGGCGCTGGAGCACCGGTCGCTGCGCTGGGTGCGCGCGGCCGAGCTGGAGGCGCTGAACTGGCTGGATGCCGACCGGGCAGTACTGCCGGCGCTGCGCGCGCTGCTGACCGCCCGGTCGGCCTGATCCCCGGTAGCCCTGAGCGTTGGCGGCTGGTCGGGCAACCGGTGGCGCAGCCTGTTCAGCCGAGACCGGCCATTCGCAGAGCCCCGTTCAGCCGGGGCCGGGCGCGTTCCCTGGCCCGCCGCGCGCCGGCGGCCCTGATCCGGTCCAGCTCCGTCCGGTCGTCGATGAGTTCCACGGTTCGTTTGCGGACATCCCGCAGCTCCTCGATGACGGCCTCGGCGACGGCGGACTTCAGACTGGCGTAGTCCTTGACCTGTTCGGCCAGGTCAGCAGGGCTCTCGCCGGTGCAGGCGGCGAGGATTTCCAGCAGGTTGGCCACGCCCGGCTGCCCGTCCGGGTCGTAGGCGAGGCGGCCGAGTCCGTCGGTGACCGCGCGACCGATCTTGCGCTGGATCAGATCGGGTGGGTCCAGGACGAACACCACACCGGCCGAGTTCCGCGCGGATTTGGCCATCTTTCGGGTCGGGTCGGCGAGGTCGCGAATCCGGGCCGCGGCCGGCGGCAGGACGAGTTCCGGTACGACGAAGACCTCGCCGTACTGGGTGTTGAACCGCTTGGCCAGTGTCCTGGCCAGCTCGACGTGTTGGGCCTGGTCCGCGCCGACCGGCACTTTGTCGGCGCCGTACAACAGGATGTCGGCGACCATCAGCACCGGATAGGTCAGCAGGCTCAGCCGGACCCCGGACTGGCCCTGGGACTTCTCCTTGAACTGGATCATCCTGCGGGCCTCGCCGAAGGTGCACACGCACTCCAGCACCCAGGTCATCGAGGCGTGCTCGGCGAGCAGGTCGGACTGCACGAACACCAGGTCGGGATCGATGCCCACGGCCAGCAGGATCGCCAGGGTCTCCCTGGTCAGCGCGCGTAGTTTGGCCGGATTATGCGCGCTGGTCATGGCGTGCAGATCGCTGACGAAATACAGGTCGTCCGGGGTGGTCGCGCGGGCCCACCGCGCCACGGCGCCCAGGTAGTTGCCCAGCTGGACATGGCCGGAGGGGGTGATACCGGACAGACTGGTCATGACGGCTCCTCGGGTCGATGCGGGTCGATGCCGCCGTCGAGGGCCCCGGACATGACGAAGGCCGCCCGATCGGGCGGCCTGGTTCTTCTTCGGTGCTGCGCGGCAGCGCAGGGATCAGGGCCGCCGGGGAGCGGCCCACCACTGACTGCGTTGTGCGAACATGGCGATCACTGTAGCGGGGCGAGGTGGCATCCAGCCAGCGAACATGGCCCAGCCAGCGAACAGCCAGCGAACACGGCCCTGACCTACTCGAACGGGGTGCTCACTGCGCGTGCTCGGGGTGGTGAGCGCACTCTCACATTGCGACCCGTGCCCGGAATGCACGGACGACCGGTAGGATAGAGATGGCCGCGGCTAGGCAATGACGCTGGCGGTCGGCTGTTTGTGCGGATCGCGACTTCCGCTCGACCGGCGTGCATCCGCACAGGGGCGCATTTCAGCAGCCCCATCCCTACCGCAGTCTTGAGGAGTTTCGCGTGCCCACGGCCACGATGTCCATCCCGGTATCGCACTTGCGCACCGACCTGCGCAATGTGGCGATCGTGGCGCACGTCGACCACGGTAAGACCACCCTGGTCGACGCCATGCTGCGTCAGTCCGGCGCCTTCTCCGCCCGTGCCGAGCTGGTCGACCGGGTCATGGACTCCGGTGAACTGGAGCGGGAAAAGGGCATCACCATTCTCGCCAAGAACACCGCCGTGCACCGGCAGACCCCTGGCGGACCGCACGAGGCGGTCACGATCAACGTGGTGGACACCCCCGGCCACGCCGACTTCGGTGGGGAGGTCGAGCGCGGGCTGGCGATGGTCGACGGCGTGCTGCTGCTGGTGGACGCCAGTGAGGGCCCGCTGCCGCAGACCCGGTTCGTGCTGCGCAAGACGCTGGCCGCCGGCCTGCCCGTCGTGTTGGTGGTCAACAAGGTCGACCGGCCGGACGCGCGGATCGCGGAGGTCGTCGAGGAGACCCACGACCTGCTGCTGGAGCTGGCGACCGAACTGGCCGCCGAGTCCGACATCGACGACTCCATCCTGGACATTCCCGTGGTGTACGCCTCGGCGCGCGCCGGCCGGGCCAGTATGACCGCGCCCGCCGACGGTGGACTGCCCGACAGCGAGAACCTCGATCCGCTGTTCGACACCCTGCTGGAACACATCCCGGCGCCGACCGGAAACCCGGACGCCCCGCTGCGGGCGCTGGTCACCAACCTCGACGCATCCAGCTTCCTCGGCCGGATCGCGCTGTGCCGCATCCACGCCGGCCGGCTGACCAAGGGCCAGACCGTCGCCTGGTGTCGCGAGGACGGCACCGTGGAGCGGGTCAAGGTCACCGAACTGCTGATCACCGAGGCACTGGACCGCGTTCCGGCGCAGGAGGCCAGTGCCGGCGACCTGGTCGCGATCGCCGGCATCCCGGACATCACCATCGGCGACACGCTGGCCGATCTCGAGGACCCGCAGCCGTTGCCCAGGATCACCGTCGACGAGCCGGCGATCTCGATGACCATCGGCGTGAACACCTCGCCGCTACAGGGCAGGGGCGGCGGCACCAAGCTGACCGCGCGACTGCTGCGCACCCGGTTGGACACCGAACTGGTCGGCAACGTGAGCGTGCGGGTACTGCCCACCGAGCGGCCGGACACCTGGGAGGTGCAGGGCCGTGGCGAGCTGGCGCTGGCCATCCTGGTGGAGACCATGCGCCGGGAGGGCTTCGAGCTGACCGTCGGCAAGCCGCAGGTGGTCACCAGGG
Source organism: Candidatus Melainabacteria bacterium (assembly GCA_903970565.1). Taxonomy (GTDB): domain Bacteria; phylum Actinomycetota; class Actinomycetes; order Mycobacteriales; family Pseudonocardiaceae; genus CAJCJE01. Next base: position 4,330 of record CAJCJE010000480.1, read on the forward strand.
AGATCGACGGCAAGCTCTGCGAGCCGTTCGAGCGGCTGACCGTGGACGCCCCCGAGGAGCACCTCGGCGCGATCACCCAGCTGCTGGCCGGCCGCAAGGGCCAGCTGGAGCACATGGGCGGGCACGGCAGCGGCCGGATCAAGCTGGACTACGTGGTACCGGCGCGTGGCCTGATCGGGTTCCGCACCGAGTTCCTCACCGAGACCAGGGGCACCGGTATCGCCAACCACGTGTTCGAGGGCTACTTCCCGTGGGTGGGGGAGTTGCGCACCCGGCACAACGGTTCGCTGGTCGCCGACCGCACCGGCATGATCACCGCGTACGCGATGATCCAGTTGCAGGACCGAGGTTCCTTCTTCGTCGAGCCGGGTTCACCCGCCTACGAGGGCATGGTCGTCGGGGAGAACCCGAGGGCCGAGGACCTCGACGTGAACGTCTGCCGGGAGAAGAAGCTCACCAACATGCGCTCCTCCACCAGCGACGAGCTGGAGCGTCTGGCCCGGCCCCGCAAGCTGGGGCTGGAGGAGGCGCTGGAGTTCTGCGCCTCCGACGAGTGCGTCGAGGTCACCCCGCAGATGGTCCGGGTACGCAAGCTCGTGCTCGACAGCACCGACCGGGGTCGGGCGCGCGCCCGGTCCAAGGCCCGCGACCGCGTCTGAGATCACCCGACTGCCGGGCGAGGATGACGTCGGGTTGCCAGGCAACCCCGAGCAACCTCGCCCGGCAGTCGCGCGTCATCCTGTTGGCGGTACCGCGAACTCCGGGCAGTCCCTGCGTAACCGCGAAATGTGCTGCGCCGAGTTGGTTGCGGATGGCAGCATGGCGAGCGGCTGAGGGGAGGCCTCTGGTGGGCGGGTGGGCCCGACGTGGCGCGCTGCGGGCGATGCCGATCTTTGCGCCGATCCTTGTGGTCGGGCTCGTGCTGCTGGCCGGCTGTACCGACACACCTCCGCCGCCGCTGGTGTCGGCGAGTTCCTCGCTCGCACTGCCGACCGGGCCGACGGACACCTCGCAGGTGGTGGTCGGGGTGGACAGCATCACCGGCGGCTACAACCCGCACGCCATCGCCGACCAGTCGCCGATCACCACGACCCTGGCCAGCATGTTGCTGCCCTCGGTGTTCCAGATCGCGCCGGACGGCACCCCCGAGCTGGACCCGAACCTGATGAACTGGGCGCAGGTCACCAGTGCCGCCCCGTTCACCGTCACCTATTCGGTGCGCACGGACGCCTCCTGGTCGGACGGCACGCCGGTGGACGCCGCCGACTTCGTCTACCTGCGCGACCAGATGAGCAGCCAGCCCGGTGTCGTCGACGCGGCCGGCTACCAGTTGATCTCCAACATCGTCGCGCGGGACAACGGCAAGACCGTGCAGGTGACCTTCAGCAAGGCCTATCCCGGTTGGCGGTCACTGTTCGGTGACCTGCTGCCGGCGCATCTGCTCAAGGACGCGCCGGGCGGTTGGAACAACGCCCTCGCCGACGGCTTCCCCGCCTCCGCCGGACCGTTCCAGGTGCAGACGCTCGACCAGGGGGCCGGTCAGATCGTGTTGCAGCGCAGCGACCGCTACTGGGGCAAGCCGAGCGTGCTTGACGAGATCGTGTTGACCAAGGCCGACAGCCACGGCACCGCCGAGTCTTTGCACAGCGGCGCCGACCAGCTCGCCTATGCCAACTCCAGCGCGGCGGGTCTGACCCTGTTGCAGCAGTTGGGTGGCTCGGTCAGCCTCAACGCCGTCGCCCAGCCGGAGCTGGCGACGGTGCTGCTGCGACCGAGTTCGACCGCGTTGGCCAATCCGGTGGTGCGCGCCGCGGTGCTCGCCGCGCTGGACCGCAACGCGCTGATCACCGCCGGCACCGGAGGCGGCCCGGCCGCGCAGCCGCCCGCTGACGACCTGGTGCTCGCGCCGTCGATGTCCGGCTACGCCGCCACCATGCCGGCCAGTGGGCAGGCCGGGACGCCGAATCCGGCCTCGGTGAACCAGCTGCTGACCGAGGCCGGCTACACCAAGCCGGTCAATCCGCCGCCGGCCACGAACGTGCCGCTGAGCGACCCGAC
>CAJCJE010000481.1 GCA_903970565.1 Candidatus Melainabacteria bacterium
GCCGGCCGCTGGTCGGCGTGGTGCACGCGGCCGGTGTACTGGCCGACGCCACCGTGACCGGACTGTCCACGGCAGACTTCGACACGGTGTTGCGGCCCAAGCTGGACGCCGGTTGGCTGCTGCACCAGCTGACCGCCGAACTGCCGTTGCGCGCGTTCGTGCTGTTCTCCTCCATCGCCGGGGTGCTCGGCAACGCTGGACAGGGCAACTACGCCGCGGCCAACGCCTTCCTGGACGCGCTCGCCGAACATCGGCGCGGCCTGGGCCTGCCCGCCGTCTCCATCTCCTGGGGACTGTGGGCGCCGAGGATCGGCATGACCGACACAATGTCCACAGTGGACTATTCCCGGCTGGCCGGCACCGGGGTCGTGTCGCTGACCGAACAGCAGGGACTCGACCTGTTCGACGCGGCCCTGCGCGGCACGCGGGAGAGCCCGGCGCACGTGGTGGCCTCCCGCTGGGATTCCGCCGGGCTGCGCGCCAGGATCGAGGCCGGCCAGGACGTTCCGGTGGTGCTGCGCGGTCTGGTGCGCGCCGCGCGCCGGGTGAGTGCCAGGAGCCAGGCAGCCGAGAGTGGGGCGCCGCGACTGGTCGAACGGCTGCGGGAACTCGACCGGGCCGACGCGGCCGAACTGGTCTTCGGTTTCGTGCGGGACCAGGTCGCCCGCGCGCTCGGCCACCGGTCGCCGACCACCATCGATCCGGACAAGCCGTTGCGCGAACTCGGTCTGGACTCGCTGACCTCGGTAGAACTGCGCAACCGGCTCGGCACCGAGACCGGGCTGCGGCTGCCCGCGTCGCTGGTGTTCAACCATCCGACGGTCACCGGACTGGCCGGGCACCTGGTCGAGGAACTGATCCCGAAGCCGCCGAGTACCGAACAAGTGGTGCGGGAAGCGCTGGACCGGATCACCCCGGCGGTGCTCGACGCGGACCCGGCCGAACGCGACCGGCTGCGCGCCGCGCTCCAGGAGGCGCTGGACCGCATCGGCGCGGACACCACCGAAGCTCCGACCGATGGGCTGGATCTCGCCTCCGACGAGGAGATCTTCGCCTTCATCGACACCCAGCTCTGAGTTCGACGAATCTGATTGGGGTTGCGTTATGGCCGGCGAGGACAAACTTCGCGAGTATCTCAAGCGGGTGACCGTGGATCTGGCGACCGCCCGTCGCCAACTGGCCGAGGTCGACGCGCGAGACCACGAACCCATCGCCGTCATCGGCATGTCCTGCCGGTTCCCGGACGCGGAGAACGTCGAGTCCTACTGGGAGTTGCTGCGCGAGGGACGCGCCGCGGCGATCGGCGACGTGCCGGCCGGCCGCTTCGACTCCGAGCCCCGCGCCGAGGACAACGATCTCTACTCCCCGCGCCAGGGTGCCTTCCTCAAGGACGTGGCCGGCTGGGACGCGGAGTTCTTCGGCTTCCCGTCCCGGGAGGCACTGCGGATGGACCCGCAGCAGCGGCTGCTGATGGAGCTGGTCTGGGAGGCGATGGAGGACGCCGGCATCCCGCCGGCCAGCCTGGCCGGTACCCGGACCGGTGTGCTGCTCGGCTTCTCCGACGCCTTCCAGTACGGCCAACTGGAAGCCGACCGGCAGGGCCGCGACGTCTACGCCGACCCGTACATGGGCCAGGGCAGCCTGGCCAGCGTGGTCGCCGGACGCCTTGCCTACCACTTCGACCTGCGCGGCCCGACACTCTCGCTGGACACCGCGTGCTCCTCGACCCTGGTCGCGACCCACCTCGCGGTGCAGGCACTGCGCAACGGCGAGTGCGACTACGCGCTGGCCGGTGGCGGATACCTTGCGCTGCACCCGTTCCTGTACGTCTACAGCTGCGCGACCTCGCTGCTCTCGCCGACCGACCGCTGCCACACCTTCGACGCGAGCGCGGACGGCTACCTGATGGGCGAGGGCGGCGGCATGGTCATGCTGGCCCGGCTGTCGGACGCGATCCGTGACGGTCACCGCATCCGCGCGGTCATCCGGGGTTCCTCGGTCAACCAGGACGGCCGCAGCAACGGCCTGACCGCGCCCAACCGCAGCGCCCAGGTCGCGGTGATCCGGCAGGCACTGGCCGCCGCGAAAACCGGTCCGGACGAGGTCGCCTACGTGGAGGCGCACGGGTCGGGCACCCCGCTGGGCGACGAGATCGAACTCGGCGCCCTCGCCGACGTCTTCGGCGCCCGCCCCGTCGAAACCCCGCTGCATGTCGGCGCGGTGAAGACCAACATCGGCCACACGCACACCGCGGCCGGTATCGCCGGGCTGATCAAGACGGTGCTGGTACTGGAGAACGGCCTCGTGCCGCCGAACCTGAACATGGTCGAGCCGGCCGAGGCGGTACTGGCCAGTGCCGCCATCCGCCCGGCCAGCGGCCTGACCCCGCTGCCGGAGGAGGGCCGGGCCAGCATCGCCGGGGTCAGCTCCTTCGGCTGGTCGGGCACGAACGCGCACCTGGTGCTCGAAGCCGCGCCGGCGGTCGAACCGAGCACCCAGACCGACGAACGGCCTCCGTTGGCCGAACTCCTGCCGGTCTCCGCCGCCAGTGACAACGCGCTGCGCGCCCAACTGGCGGCGCTGGCGACCGGCATCGGCGACGCGCCGCTCGCCGACGTGGCCTACACGCTGCACACCGGCCGCACCGAACACGCCTACCGCCGGGCCGTACTGGCCGAGGACACCGCCGACGCGGCGGCCCGGCTGGCCTCGGCCGCCGAGCAGCCGGGGGTGCGACGCGGCGACGGCCGCCCCCTGGTGGCCTTTCTGCTGCCCGGTGTCGGTGACCAGTACGCCGGTCTCGGCCGGGCGCTCTACCGCGAGGAGCCGGTGTTCGCGGCAGCGGTCGAGGAGTGCCTGTCGATCGCCGACCAACGCTGCGGGGTGGACCTGCGCTCGGTGTTCTTCGCCGACCCGACGCCGGCCAAGGAGCCCGCGCCGTTCCTGCTGCGGCCCGGCAGCGAGCCGGCCCCCACCGAGGACCCGCTGGACCACGCCGAGATCGCGCACCCGTTCCTGTTCACCGTGGAGTACGCGCTGGCCACGCTGCTCGCGCACCGGGGCATCACCCCGGACCTGCTGGTCGGCTACAGCCTCGGCGAGTACGTCGCGGCCTGCCTGGCCGGCGTGTTCAGCACCGAGGACGCGCTGTGGGTGGTGACCGAGCGGGCCCGGCTGATCGAAGCCGCCGCGCCCGGCCGGATGCTCGCCGTGGCCGAGAGCGCCGAGGCCGTGGGAACCGTGCTGGCCGGCTGCCCCGCCGAGGTGGACGTCGCCGCGCTCAACGGGCCCCGGATGACGGTGCTGTCCGGCGCGCCGGAGCAGATCGGCGCGGTGGCCACGGCACTGACCGAGGCCGGCATCGCGGCCCGACCGCTGCGGTCGGCGCACGCCTTCCACTCCACGCTGTTGGCGCCGGCCCAGGACAAACTGGCCGCGCTGATCGCCTCGGTGCCCCGCCAGGCGCCCCGGATCACGATCGTCTCCAACGCCACCGGGGTCGCGCTGACCGACGAGCAGGCCACCGACCCGCAGTACTGGGCCGCGCACCTGTGCGCCCCGGTGCGCTTCGCCGAGGGCGTCCGGCACTGCCTGGACCGCGAGGTCGACGCCTACGTCGAACTCGGACCCGGCCAGACGCTGGGCGGTCTGGTGCGGCAGAACATCACCGGCGACGCGAAACCGACCGTACTGGGCACCCTGCCGGCGCCGTGGCCGGCGCATCCGCGCCCGGAGGAGAACCTGAGCCTGGTGCAGACCTGCGCCCGACTGTGGGAGATCGGGGTTTCCCTGGACTTCTCGACGCTGCGCCGTCGGCCGGCCCGACTGACCCACCTGCCGAGCTATCCCTTCCAGCGCAACAGGTTCTGGCCGACGGCGACCACCGCGTCCGCCGCGTCCGCCGCGTCCGCCGCGTCCACTGTGTCCATATCGGAGGGTGCTACCGAGCCCGGCGCGCGCAGGGCGGCGTCGGACGCCCCGGCCGAAGGCCGCTGTTACGCGCCGACCTGGCAGCCGGACCTCACCCGCCTGCCAACCGGCTCCCCCGCGCTGAGCGGGACCTTGGTGGTCTTCGCCGACGAGGGCGGCACCGGCACCGGACTGGTCGACCTGGCCGACGCGGCCGGGATACGGGTGGTCGAGGTGGTGGCCGGCAACGGGTTGAGCCGCGACGGGCGCCGGGTGGTGATCGACCCGACCGTGGCCGAGCACTACCGCGAGGTCTTCGCCGGCATCGGTGGATCACCGGCCGAGCCGGTCCAGGTGGTGCACCTGTGGAGCCTGGCCGAACCGGCGGAGGGTCCGGACGAGCCGCTGCGCGGCGCGGTGCGCGCCGGATTCGACAGCCTGCTGCTGACCGTGCAGGCGCTCGGTGACCTCGTCGCCGAGCGCGAGGTGCGGCTGCTGACCGTCAGCGCCGGTGCCGCCGAGATCGTCGGCGCCGACCTGACCTCGCCGCAGCGGGCCCTGGTGCACGGCTTGGCGCGCGGGGTGCGGGCCGAGTACCCCCGGTTGAGTTGGCGCGGCGTGGATCTGGCCCCGGCGGCGACGCCGATCTCCTCGGCCGGTCAGCTCGTCGAGGAGTTGCGGCGCGGACCGTGGGCCTACTCCGATCCGGCCGGCGAGCCGGCCCTGGTCGGCTGGCGCAACGGCCGCCGCTGGCTCAAGGGCTGGGCGGAACTGGCGCCGGGCACCGACGACGCGGCCTGGAACCCCGACGGCGCCTACCTGATCACCGGTGGCACCCGAGGGCTCGGACTGTCCCTGGCCCAACACCTCGTGCGCCGGGGAGTGCGCCGGTTGGCGCTGCTGGGCCGGACGAACCTGCGCGAAGCCGGAAACGCCGACGAGCGGGTGGCCGAGAGCCTGCGCGCGGTCGCGGAGCTGGAGTCCGCCGGGGCCGAGGTGCTGCTGTTGGCCGCCGACACCGGGGTTGCGGCGGAACTGCGCGCCGCGCTGCGCACGGCGACCGAGCACTTCGGCGGACTGGAGGGCGTCATCCACGCCGCCGGCGTGCAGGGCGGCGGCTTGGCGCAACGGCAGACGGTGGCCGGCGCGGGCCGGGTGCTCGCGCCGAAGGTCTCGGCGCTGGGTCCGCTCACCGAACTGATCGGCCCGGACACTCCCGCGCACCTGCGGCCGAAGCTGCTGGTCCTCTACTCCTCCGTGGTCACCGTGGTGGGCGGTCTCGGCGAGGGCGACTACTGCGCGGCCAACAGCCTGCTGGACGCCTACGGCACCGCACTGGCCGCCACCGCGCCGGACACCCGCGTGCTCACCGTCGCCTGGGGCCACTGGCAGCATGACGACTGGCAGGGCGAGACCCTCGACGCCGACCGGGCCGACTACCGGCAGCGCTACGGCTTCACCGCCGAAGCCGGCTGCGCGCTACTCGACCGGCTGGTCGCCGGGGTGAGTGGCGCGGTGGTGGCGCTGCGGCAGGAACTGCCCGAGGCGATGCGCGCGCTGAAGGCCATCAACGATCTCGACGAACTGCTCGACTCGACCACGGCGGCGACCGCCGACACCAGCTCCACCCGTTTCCCCCGGCCGCCGCTGCGCACCGACTACGCGGCCCCGCGCTCCACGCTGGAGACCACGATCGCCGAGGTGTGGGGCGGCTACCTGGGCATCGACCGGGTCGGTATCCACGATCCGTTCTTCGACCTCGGCGGCAACTCGCTGGTCGGCATCGCGATGGTGACCGCCATCGAACGGCTGCTCGAACGCAGGATCGCCCCCGCGATGCTGTTCGGCCACCCCACCGTCGCGGAGTTCGCCTCGGCGCTGGAGGAGGCCGCGCAGCCGGGACCGGCCGGTGGGGCGGGGCTGGCCATCGGGTCGGCCCGAGGCGAACGACGGCGCAGGGCCGGCAGCGCACGGATCTCCGGAACGCGGAAGTGAGGACGACATGACCGAGCACGACGACGCGGAGTTTTCCGGCACGGACATCGCGCTGGTCGGGATGGCCGGCCGGTTCCCCGGTGCTGGCGACGTCCCCGAACTGTGGGCCAACATCAGCGCGGGCCGATCGGGGGTGACCAGGTTCACCGACGAGCAGCTGCGCGCGGCCGGGGTGTCGGCGGCGCAGCTGGCCGACCCGGCGTATGTCAAGGCGGGCGCGGTGATCGATGGTATCGAGGAGTTCGACGCCGGCTTCTTCGGCATCAACCCGAAGGAGGCGCAGGTCCTCGACCCGCAGCACCGGCTGTTCCTGGAGCACAGCTGGCACGCGCTGGAGGACGCGAACTGCGACCCGGCCCGCTTCGACGGGGCGATCGGCGTGTTCGCCGGCTGCGCCTGGAGTACGTACCTGAGCAACAACCTCACCCCGGCCGGCACCGCCCGCGACGTGGGCGACATGGCCGTGGCGCTGGGCAACGACAAGGACACCCTGGCGACCAGGGCAGCGCACCTGCTCGGACTGACCGGGCCGGCCTTCAGCATCCAGAGCGCGTGCTCGACCTCGCTGGTCGCGGTCTGTGTCGCGGCCAGCAGCCTGGCGAACTTCGAATGCGACCTGGCGCTGGCCGGCGGGGTCTCGCTCGCCGTCCCGCACCGGGTCGGCTACTCCTACCAGCAGGGCGGCATCACCTCGCCGGACGGCGAGTGCCGGGCCTTCGACGCGGCCGGACAGGGCGCGCCGCTGGGCAGCGGGGTCGGCGTGGTGGCGCTGCGCCGGCTGGAGGACGCCATCGCCGACGGCGACCGGGTGTACGCGGTCCTGCGCGGCTGGGCGATCAACAACGACGGTGGCCGCAAGGTCGGCTTCACCGCGCCGGGAGTGGACGGCCAGGCCAGGGTGATCGCGGAGGCGCTGGCCGCCGCCGGACTCACCCCGGCCGACATCGACTACGTGGAGGGGCACGGCACCGGCACCGCGCTGGGCGACGCCTCGGAAATCGCCGCGCTGCAACGGGTTTTCCACGGTGAGTCGGTGCGCATCGGGTCGATCAAGACCAACATCGGTCACACCGACCGCGCGGCCGGGGTGACCGGACTGATCAAGACCGCGTTGTCCTTGTACCACAACGAGATCCCGCCCACTCTCAACCTCACCGAACCCAACCCGCAGCTCGCCGACGGCGACGCCGAGCTGACCGTGGTCACGCAGCGGCAGCCCTGGCCGCGCGGCGAGCGGACGCGGCGGGCCGGGGTGAGCGCGTTCGGCATCGGCGGCACCAACGCGCACGTCGTGCTCCAGGAGGCGCCGCGCTCGCGCCGGCCGGAACCGTCGTCGCAGCCGGAACTGTTGGTCGTCTCGGCCCGCGGTGCCGCCGCCGCCGACGCGGCCGTCGCGAAC
>CAJCJE010000482.1 GCA_903970565.1 Candidatus Melainabacteria bacterium
CGACCATGTCGTCGAGGCGGTACTGGACTCCGGCGACTGCGGCACCGAGCCGACCACGGTGATCGACTTCTCCGAGGACGAGCCGGAAATCATCCGCAGTGGCGCTGGTGATCCGAGCAGATTCGAATAGCCTTCGCTCGATCGGGTAGCCGCGACCGGAGCGGTACGGTAACCGTCCAGATCGGATCCGAAGCGGATTCATGGATGGTGAGATGGACACGGTGATCGGCGTCGTCGCGCACCAGACCGGTCGGTTGTCCGCGCTGGGCGCGCCGCTGTGCTTCGCCGCCGAGGCCTACCGGCGCAGCGCCGGGGGTTCCCGGTTCGCGGTGTCCATTAGGGACAGTGCTTCGACACCCGACGGCGCGCGCGAGGCGGTCGCGCGACTGGTGGGACGGGACGGCGCCGCGCTGGTGATCACCCTGGGCGGCACGCACACCGTGCCGGCGGTCGCCAGGGCCGCTCGGCGCCTCGGCGTGCCGTGCCTGTCCACGACCCTGCCCTGGCAGGTCTACCGGGCCGCCATCGGCACGGGTAAGAGCATCCACACGAGTGACACCATCGGCGCGGGCGGCGGCTATCACGCCTGTTGGGGGTTGGACGACATCGCGACCGCGTTCGCGGCGGCGTGGGCGCGGGTACCGGGCGCGGATGCCGTCGGCTGCCTGTGGAACTCCGGACCGCAGGGGGTCGCGCTGCGCGCGGCCGACTCGGGGTTCGCCGACGCCGCGCGGGCCGCCGGGCTGCGACTGGTTGATCCGGGCGGTTATGCCGAGGACACCGCGCAGTTCCACCGCGAGGTGCGCGAGTTGGCCGGGGTGCGGATCGTGACCAGCGCGGCGACCGCGCGGGACCTGCGTACCTTCTGCGACCGCGCGAAGGCCGACGGGCTCGGGTTGGACCTGATCACCTGCTCACGGTGGCTGAGCTACCCGATCGGCGCCCATGAGTCCGGTGTGGACGGTGTAGTTACGCCGGTCTACTGGTCGCCTCGGCATCCCTACCGGTCCTCGCTGGCCGACCGGCTGACCTGCGCCGAACTTGCCGAAGCCTACGAGCGCGCCACCGGCCGGGGCTGGCTGCAACCGCTCGGCATGGCCTACGCGCTGTTCGAGGTCGCGCATCAGACGCTCGGCGCGGCGCGGGGTCCGGCGTCGATCGCGGCGGAACTCGACCGGACCCGGCTGGCCACCATCGCCGGTATCCTGGACTGGACCAGTGGTCCCGTCCAGGGTGTCGCGCGGGTTCGGTTGGCCGCCGGCCAGTGGCAGCGCCACGACCTCGGGACCGCGCTGACCGTGGTGGCGGCCGATGCCGTGCCGGAGGTGCCGGTGGACGCGCAACTGCGGCTGGCCGACCGGGTCCGACCGGGGTTCGCCGGCTGGAACTGAGCAGGGTTCCGGAAGCCCAGCAGTTCCGGGAACTGGGCATTTCCAGGGACTGCGCAGTTCTAGGAGCCGAGCAGGTTGATGGTGAAGGTGTAGCTGTGCGCGGTCGGGTCGGAAACCGTGGCGGTGCCGTCGCCCCGCACGTCGTTGTAGCTCCCGGTACCTCCGAGCACGGCCAGGTTCGTGTTGCTGAACCCGCCGCCGAGGTAGTCGCGCAGGCTGGAGAGGTACAGCTCGCCACCGGCGAGGGTGAACACGGTCGTGCACTCCGCGGTGGTCGTCGGCGGCGCGGCCACCGAGACGGCCACCACCGAGCAGGTCGAATAGGCCGCACCGAGCTTGTTCGCCCCGGTCGAGTCGTAGAGATCGCCGCCGGCCATGAAGCCCTGGCCCACGGCCGGTGCCGCGGGGAGGGTGAACGCGCCGCGTTTGCCGACCAGGGTCAGGGTCTGGTTGTTCGAGGCGGCGGGCCCGCGCGGCGCGGCCGAACCGGCCGAGGCCACGCACACCACCGCCACCAGGGACAACGCTGCCGCGGTGAGCCAGAACCGGCCCCCGTGTCGCGACCATCTCATCGTAGTGACCTCCTCCTGCTGGAATGACACCGGAATCGATCGGGCACCTCGCTCCGGTACGAACGAATTGCTGGATTGCGGATACCGAATCGAATTGCGAGCCGGCCACTCAGTCCGTCACTGGTCCGGTTGACCCATTTCGACCAGAGCGACCTGATAGGCATTGGGTTCGATGCGCATCGGCCCTCGGAACGGCTGTTCCATGAGATAGGTGAGATACAGCGTGCCGGCCACGATCGTGGCCAGTACGGTGACCATCAACAAATGCGGCAACAGCTTCGGGACGCCGAAGAACAGGGCAAAAAAGATGAGCAGTATCCCGCCGCCGAGCAGGCTGTACCAGAAGATACCCGGAATTGACGGCTGGGCCTCGTAGATGCGTTGTCGCCGGTCGCTGTTGATGGTGTTGATCCGGTCGATCATCGAGGAGTACAGGGCATCCTGCTGGTCGGTCCGCGGTTGGACCTGGAGGATGGCCTTGCGCAGGGCCTTGGCGTCGGCCTCCACCCTCGGGCTGGACTGGCCGTTGGCCAGCGTGGGCCATTCGTCGTTGATCACGTCGCGGGCGTAGGCGACCGAATCCCGCTGGAAGGTGGTCCGGATGTCCGGCGGGAAAACGGTCGAACTGAAATACAGGCCAGGTATCGCATTCGCCTCGTCGTAGGTATTCTGCTGGGCAGTGCCCATGTCCTCCCATACGGCGACTACGACAAAAGCGAGCAGTACCGCGTACAGCGCGCCGACCGCCGCGAAAAAATATCCATTGACCTCATTGTGTGCCGCGCGCAGGGTATGCGACCACAACCGGTGCACGACGATTACGCAACCGGCGGAGACGACAACAGATCCACATGCGACGAGAAACCACAGCATCGCAACCCTTTCCGGCAGTGACCCGGCATCGACCCGATCGAATCGATGCCAACGTATCCAGTCGGGCGGAACGCCGCGACGGGAAGCGCTGGGGCGCACATACCCGGATGGAGCACGGTGCGGGTGTTTCTCGGGTTTCCTGACGTCGAGGGACTACCCCGGCCGAATGATTCGGCTACTCGATTCGAGTGAAATCACGAAGATCATTCAAGTAACCGGGGCGTCGCACCACCGGATCGGGTGAGGATTCGATGATCACCACACAGGCCGGTGAC
>CAJCJE010000483.1 GCA_903970565.1 Candidatus Melainabacteria bacterium
CGCGACGAGAGCTGCGGCAACTCCGACGTGGCCAAGCCCGCCGCGGCCGCCTCCTCGCCCAGTTGCAGTGGCGTGTCGCAGAGCCCGCTCGCCTACACCTCCGCGTTCGTTCCGTTCTAGACCGTTCCCTTCCCAGGTCCCGGCCCGAACAACGCGCAGGACCCGCGATCCGGCGCGTTCCTGCCGGTGATCTATGCGCTGCGCAACGATCTGAACCTGCTCACCGTGCAGGACTACAACTCCGGGCCGATCACGGGCCTGGACAACCAGTACCACATGATGGGCGGCGCGGACTTCCACATCGCCATGACCGACATGCTGCTCACCGGTCTTCCGGTGGCCGGCAACACCAACGAGATGTTCCCCGCCCTGGCCCCGTCCCAGGTGGCCATCGGCGTGCCGGCGAACTCCGAGGCCGGCAACGGCTGGATTCCCGACGCCGATCTCGACCAGGCGCTGGACTGCCTGACCAAGGGCACCAGCCGCGGCAGTTACCAGACCCACGGGGTCCATCCGGACCTCGGTGGCCTGATGACCTGGTCGATCAACTGGGACCACTACAACAACTGGGATTTCCAGAACAACTTCACCAGCTACTTCGGTTAGGCGCCAACGGATTCGGCACTCGGCCGAAGGTCGGGTCAGCCGAAGGTGAAGTCGTAGGCCTGGATTCCTGGGCCGGCGGTCAGGGTGAGCGTCGATCTGACGTCGTTCTGGCCGCTGGCCAGGGTGTAGAGCTTGGGCACTCCGGAAACCGAGAGCGTCTGGGTGGTTTTCCCGTTGATGGCAACGGTGACCGGGCCCTTGCCGCCGATCACCAGATAGACGTCGTTGGCCTGGAAGTTCAGTTCGAGCGTGGCGTCCGCGCCGGCGGTGAGCATTTCCGCGCTCTGGGTCCAGGTGCCCGACAGCGCGAAGGTGTCCGGCTGCGGGGTGCCGGGAAACTGGTAGGTCTGGGTGGAGTTCGCGGCCGGCGCGGTGCCGCTGACGTGCAGCGGCGCGTACTGGCTGCCCAGGTAGGTCTCCTGGGTCAGCTGCTCGGTCGGGGTCGCGTCCGCGACGTCGGTGGCCGGCGGCAGGTGCACGCCGGGAGTGCCCTCGCCGAGCAGCTGCCGGATCTCGTCCTCGGTGGTGCCGTAGTCGCCCTCGCCGAAGGCGACGTGCCGGATCTGCCCGGTCGGGTCGATCAGGTACTCGGCCGGCCAGTACTCGTTGGAGTAGGCGTTCCAGGTCGCGTAGTTGTTGTCGATCGCGATCGGGTACTTCACGCCGAGCGCGGCGGCCTGCGCCTGGACGTTCGAGGTGACGTGCTCGAAGGCGAACTCCGGGGTGTGCACGCCGATGATCACCAGACCCCTGCTCTGGTAGGCCTTGTACCAGGCTTCCAGGTGCGGCAGGGTGCGCTGGCAGTTGATACAGCTGTAGGTCCAGAAGTCGATCAGCACCACCTTGCCGCGCAGGCTCGCCAGGGTCAGCGGAGTGTCCTCGGGGGTGTTGAGCCAGCCGGTGATGCCGGTCAGCTCGGGCGCCGGCCCACAGTCCTCCAGGGTCTGGCCGCCCTCGGTGCAGGAACTGCCCGGTTGCAGGGTGTCGTTGTCGGCGCCACCGCCGGATTCCAGCGCGCGCAGCTGGCTGGAGGCGCCGGAGTTCTGCTCCACCGAGTTCTGCAACGCGGTGGTGTAGCCGGGCACGTCGCGTTGCAGCGCGTCGGTGACGTTGAAGCCGATGGCGAGGGCGAGCACGATCATCAGCACCCCGCCGGTGACCCGGATCGCCCGTGCCCGCCTGCGCAGCAGACCGGTCCGCCGCCCGATCGCGTCACCGGCGACGGCGAGCACCAACAGCGGAACCCCGACCCCGAGACCGAACGCGGCGGTCAGCACCACCGCGCCGAACCCGACCTTGTGCGTGGCGCCGACCACCGCGATGGTCGCCAGCACCGGGCCCGCGCACGGCACGAACAGCAGCCCGAGGCCGAGGCCGGTGACCAGGCCGTTGCTGTCCGGGTTGACCTGCCGGCCGCGAATCCGCGCGAACGGGCGTTCCAGCAGCTCGCCGAACCAGGTCCAGATCAGACTCAGGCCGATCAGCACGAGGACCACGATGCCGGCGTCGCGCAACAGGTCCTGCGGCAGGTGCAGCGCACTGAGGATCAGCGAGCCGAACAGGGTGGACACGCAGAAGCTCAACACCAACCCGGTGACCACCCCGTACGGTCGCCAGGACCAGTTCTGGGGCTGCGGCGCGGGCTCGTCCGCATCGATGGGGGCCTCGGCCACCGGGGTATCGCGACCGGCGCCGGCGGTGAGCACGATCGGCAGCACCGGCAGCACACAGGGCGAGATACTGGTGATCACGCCGGCCAGGAAACCGATCACGATCAACGTGATCATGCACGCTCCCGCACGTCAGGGACCGGCAAGCGGTCACAGCTGGTTCTCGACCACCCTACGGCCCCGACCGACGGGGGTCGGCCGCGCCGGGCGTTACCGTTGTCTTACGGCGCGCGCTCACCATGATCACATCAGTCCACTGTGGCCGGTGCACGACCTCCGGGACGTATTCGAAATGACGTATTCGAAATACTGACCGCCCAGACGCAACTACCCGACTGGAGTTGCTCGCGAGCACACACTGGGCCGCCGCCCGAGGCCATGCGGGCGATGTTTCCCCGGCCGTGAGATTTGTCCAGGATTGGACACCACGAAAAGCACGGATTTTTGCTGACTACCACATTGAGTGCGCCTGGAAGCACCTTGCGACCAAGTCGCTGATACCAGGAAGTGCCTGACGATCCGCAACGATACGGCGCGTAGTGCCACGACAGGAAAGACTCCAGTTTGTTGTTGATGACACCTACCCCGACGGTGGGCTATCGGGCCAGAATCCACCAAAAGGAAAAATCGCAAGACATACAGAAAATGACCGAGTAGCCAATTGCATGATATGGGCAAACCGACGACGGGATTTCATCCCTGCAACGGACCGTGAGAATCGCCCACCCACGCACGGTTCATGATCGAACATGATTGCTTCTGACCATGTAGCGGTGGCGAAGTCAACTGGTCGCCGGTACCGCCGCGTTCGCGCCGCTACTCCGCTTTCGCGCTGCGGGCCCGGCCCGCGACGAGCACCGCCCGGCGCGGATCGGTGTCCGGCAGCACGCGCAGCAGTTTGTCGGTGAGTTCGTCATCGGCGGCGCAGTCCGGAATTCCGGCCAGCTGCCACATCAGATGGGTGTCGCCTCGGGAGAGCACCATGCGCCGCAGGATGGCGAACAGTTCCTCCCGTTCGTCGCGAACGGCCGGTGCTTCCGACCGCGGCAGCAGCGCGCCCCGGTACCCGTCCACCGCCTCACCGAGCCGGCCGGCGGCCAGCGCGGCGCGCACCTGGAGGAAGTCGGCCTGCACGGTCGCGTCGAGCCGGTAGGGCTGGGTGCGCAGCACGTGCGGATCGAGTTGGGCGCGCAGCCGGTGCACCTCGCCGCGCACGCTGACCGGATTGCCGGTCGGCCCGTACAGCTCGGTGGCCAACTGCTCGGCGGTGAGGCCGGCCGGGTGCAGCGCGAGCAGGGTGAGCAGTTCGGCGTGCCGCAGGGTCAACCGGATCTCCCGGCCGGCCAGGCGCGCGACCGGCCGGTCCGCGCCGAGGAACTTCAGCGCCAGCGTGGTGGCAGACCGGTGCGGGACGCGCGGAATGCGCAGCAGAAAACCCTCCGGCAGCGGTTCCAGCACCGCCTCGCCATGCGAGCCGAGGTCGATCCGGTCGCCGGCCGGCGGCAGCGCGAGTCGTTCCGGCAGCCAGCCCAGCGGCTGGCTGGCCAGCACCCGGCCGCTGGGCGTCAACAGCGCGCCGGGTTCGTCGCGCAGGGCCAGCAGGTGGGTGAGGTTGCGGTTACGCACCGCCTCGTCGCGTTCGGCCAGTGCCGCGCGCAGGTGGGCTTCGGCCAGCCGGGCGGTGGTGGTGACCAGCGCGAGGGTGGCGGGGTGGAAGGTGCGCACCGGGCCGGTGATGTCGATCGAGCCGATCACCGCGCCGGTGTCCGGGTCGTGGATGGGCGCCGCGGCGCAGGTCCACACGTGGTAGCGGCGGACCAGGTGCTCGGCGGAGTGGATCTGCACCGGGCGGTCGGCGGCCAGGGCGGTGCCCATCGCGTTGGTGCCCACGGCGTCCTCGGTCCAGCGCATCCCCTCGGTGAGGCCGACCTGTTCGCCGGAGCGCCGCACCTCGGCCTGGCCCTCGCACCAGAGGATGTGCCCCTCGGCGTCGGTCACGATCATCATGTGCATCGCCTCGTCGGCGATGGCCACCAGCGAGTCGCGCAGCACGGGCAGCACCGAGGCGAGCGGATGACCGGCCCGCACCGAGGTGATCTCGCGCCGGTCGTAGACCTGGGGCGGATTGCCGAACTCCGGGTCGACCCGCGCGGCCAGTGACCGGCGCCACGATTCGTAGACAATGGTGCGGGGCCGCAGGACCGCCTCGGAACCGCTGAGCACGGCTTCCCGGACAGTCGCGAGCACACGTGCGCGGCCGACGGGGTCCCCGGTCGGCAACTGCGGTGCGAACGTCATCGAAGACAACACCTCGGCGACATCGACGGTTCGGTGTCACCGTTCATGGTGCGCTTGCGCGCGCCGGCTGGCAACCGTTCGCGACCGGGGCATCGACCCCGATCGACCCGGAGGCCGGCGGCAGGGCCGGAGCCGGGGACTGCCACGGCGTCACCGGAACCGGTGAACTCCCAGGTCCGAGACTGCGTTGCAACGCCGATGCAACCCCCGCCTGCCTAGCGTTCGAGAGGCAATAGCTGACCCCAATGACGTGGAAGGACCCAAGACATGGCGAGGTACGCGGCTCCCGGTGACGCCGGCAGCGTTGTGTCCTACAAATCCCGCTATGACCACTTCATCGGCGGGGAGTACGTCGCACCGGCCAAGGGTGAGTACTTCGAGAACCCCACGCCGATCACCGGCCAGACCTTCTGCGAGGTCGCCAGGGGTACCGCCGAGGACATCGAGACGGCGCTGGACGCCGCGCACGGTGCCGCGCCGGCCTGGGGCAAGACCTCACCGACCGACCGGGCGAACATCCTGAACAAGATGGCCGACCGGATCGAGGCCAATCTGGAGAAGATCGCCATCGCGGAGAGCTGGGAGAACGGCAAGGCCTGCCGGGAAACCCTCGCCGCGGACATTCCGCTGGCCGTCGACCACCTGCGGTACTTCGCCGGCGCGATCAGGGCCCAGGAGGGGCACCTCTCACAGATCGACGAGGACACCGTCGCCTACCACTTCCACGAGCCGCTCGGCGTGGTCGGCCAGATCATTCCGTGGAACTTCCCGATCCTGATGGCGATCTGGAAGCTCGCCCCGGCGCTGGCCGCCGGCAACGCGGTGGTGCTCAAGCCGGCCGAGCAGACCCCGGCCTCCATCCACGTCCTGCTGGAGGTCGTCGCCGACCTGCTGCCGGCCGGCGTGCTCAACGTGGTCAACGGGTTCGGGGTCGAGGCCGGCAAGCCGCTGGCGTCCAACAAGCGCATCCGCAAGATCGCCTTCACCGGGGAGACCACCACCGGCCGGCTGATCATGCAGTACGCCAGCGAGAACCTGATCCCGGTCACCCTCGAACTCGGCGGCAAGAGCCCGAACGTGTTCTTCAACGATGTCGCCGCGCAGCGTGACGCCTTCTACGACAAGGCGTTGGAAGGCTTCGCGATGTTCGCGCTCAACCAGGGCGAGGTCTGCACCTGCCCGTCGCGCGCGCTGATCCAGGAGGGTATCTACAACGACTTCCTGTCCGAGAGCGTCAAGCGCGTCGAGCAGATCAAGCAAGGTCACCCGCTGGACACCGAGACCATGATCGGCGCGCAGGCCAGCAACGACCAGTTCGAGAAGATCCTCTCCTACATCGACATCGGCCGGAAGGAAGGCGCCAAGGTACTGACCGGTGGCGAGCGCGCCGACCTCGGCGGGGAACTCGCCGGCGGCTACTACGTCCAGCCGACGATCTTCGAGGGCGACAACAAGATGCGGATCTTCCAGGAGGAGATCTTCGGCCCGGTCGTCGCGGTGACCCGCTTCAGCGACTACGACGACGCGATGAAGATCGCCAACGACACCCTCTACGGCCTCGGCGCCGGAGTGTGGAGCCGGGACAACACCACGGCCTACCGGGCCGGTCGCGACATCCAGGCCGGTCGGGTCTGGGTGAACAACTACCACGCCTACCCGGCGCACGCGGCCTTCGGCGGCTACAAGCAGTCCGGGTTCGGCCGGGAGAACCACAAGACCATGCTCGACCACTACCAGCAGACCAAGAACATGCTGGTCAGCTACTCCCCCAACGCACTCGGATTCTTCTGATCCCGATGCCCTCCCCAGCCGATCACCCCGATGTCCGACCGAGAACGGAGGAGCCGATGACGAGTTCGCGGGTTGACCTGACCACGGAGGCCGCGCAGTTGCTGCGCAAACTCCGTGACCGGCACGGACCGCTGATGTTCCACCAGTCCGGTGGCTGCTGCGACGGCAGTTCGCCGATGTGTTTCCCGGACGGCGAGTTCAAGATCGGCGCCGTTGACGTGCACGTCGGCGACCTGCACGTGGACGGTGTCGAGGAACCGATGCCGTTCTGGATGTCGGAGTCGCAGTTCGAGTACTGGCGGCACACCCACCTGACCGTGGACGTGGTCCCCGGCCGGGGCAGCGGTTTCTCGGTGGAGGCACCGGAGGGCGTGCGGTTCCTGATCCGGTCCCGGCTGCTCACCGACGAGGAGGTAGCCGAGCTGGACAGCGTGAAGTAGCGAAGTAGGCGTCAAGCAGTGCGTTCGACAGCGCGGACCCTCCCGGCCATGCCGGAGGGCCCGCGCCGTCCTGCCAGGTCCCGCGGCGGACCGCCGGATCGGCCAGTTCTTGCCGTTTCTGGCCGGTCCTGGCCGTTTTGCTCGGCCGGCGCGGCGGCAGAAGTCGCACGGACTGGGATGGACGAGACGGATCGCGGCGCTACTGAACGAGGCAGAAATTTCCGAATGGGAGTTCTCGCTGGTTTCGGGTGTAGTTCAGTACCGAACGGGTACACCCGCGCCGTCCCTGCTGCTTGGGCACCGGTGGGGAGACAGCCGAGGAGACCCGTGGGTACTCGAGGAGCCGAACAGCGCCACCAGTACGACTTCGCCATCGGCACACCACCGGCCCCACTGGGGGCGCTGCGTAGCTGGTTGCGGACTCTGCTCACGGCGGAAAACGACGAGTTCGTCATCGACGTCGAACTCGTCGCGACCGAACTGGTCACCAATGCATACGAGCACACCGGCCGGCCGCTGGCGATCCGGGTGTACCGTCCGCCGGAGAGCAGGGTGCTGCGCATCGAGGTCGACGACGGCGCGCCCGAGACCGCGCCGGCCACGCTGCCGGTGCCCGAGAACTCCGACCGGGGTGGTTTCCGGGGCCGGGGCCTGCTGATGGTCCAGGGGATCAGCCGTTCCTGGGGGGTCGAGCGGCACCCGGCCCACAAGACCGTCTGGGCTGACCTCGTCCCGACTGAATCGCCTGCCGCGTCGCCTGCCGCCTGAACCGCCTCTCTCGCCTGAATCGCCTGCCTCGCCCTCGGCCGAACCGGGACTCGCCCGGCGCGCGGTCGGCCATCGGCGATTTTCCAGCTTCGGCTGTCATGCTGGCCACACCGAGGGTCGATCCCGGCGGAACGGCCCTTGACCTGGTGCGTTAACTGGAGGCACCCGGTTGGCCGTGACACCCGGTTCGGGTAGGCCGAGTCCAGGAGGATGGAGCGATGACCGATCAGTCGCATCTGACGCTTCAGCGCACCCGCAACCCCTGGGGCCAGGGCGAGAAGCTGCGCACCGAGATCCTGGTCGCCAGCGCCCGGCTGCTCTCCGAACTCGGTGGCGAGGAAGCGCTGACCATCCGTGGGGTCGCGCGCGCGGTCGGCATCGCGCCGGCCAGCATCTACCAGCACTTCGCCGACAAGGCCGCGCTGGTCGTCGGCCTGCTCGAATACGACTACCAGCGGCTGGCCGAGGAAATGCACATCGCGCGCGACTCGCTGCCGGTGCCGGACGCGGTCGGCCGGTTGCGCGCGCAGATGCGGGCCTACTGCCGGTTCGCCATCGAGAATCCCGGCCACTACCGGCTGATGCTCAACAACCGGCAGGCCGCGCCGAAGCCGGACGGGGCCGAACGCGGGCCGCTGGCCGAGATCGCCAACCTCGTCGTGCTCGCGTTCGAGGCCTGCGGGGCGGCCGGCCATCGGCTGCGGGTGCCGGCGAGTAAGGCCGCGATCATGGTGTTCGTCGGCGCGCACGGCCGGGTCGCGCTGTGGCATTCCAGCCCGGACGAGACCGATGCCCAGGACATCGTGCCCTTCGTCGACGAGCTGATCTCCCTGGTTTTCGCCGACTCGGTGGATTGACAACCCCCTTCCGAATCGGTTCAGAAAGCGTAGAACCCACGGTGTGCATCTCAACGCGTAGAGATGCCTAACGTATGTTTGCTAAGTTACCAAACATACGTTCACCAATGACTGGCTGGAGGCCCGATGACGGACACGCTCGACGCTGCCGCCTTCCCCATGCAGCGGATCTGCCCGTTCGACCCGCCACCGGAACTGGGCCTGCGGCGTGCCGACGCTCCGGTCAGCCGGGTGCGGATCTGGGACGGCAGCACGCCGTGGCTGATCACCCGCTACGACGACCAGCGAGCGGTACTTGCCGATCCTCGGTTCAGCGCCGACTCGAGAAAACCCGGCTTCCCCTACCAGGGCCCCGCGCTCAAGGCCCGGCGTGACCGCAACCGGGCGTTCATCTCGATGGACAACCCGGAACACGACAAGTTCCGCCGGATGCTCACCCGCGACTTCATGATCAAGCGGATCGAGGCACTGCGCCCCAGGATTCAGTCCATTGTGGATGGACTGATCGACGACCTGCTCGAACAGGGCCCACCCGCCGACCTGGTGAGTACCTTCGCGCTGCCCGTGCCATCCCTGGTGATCTGTGAACTGCTCGGCGTGCCCTACGCCGATCACGACTACTTCCAGCAGCGCAGCCGGTTGATGATCTCCCAACTGACCACGCCCGAGGACGCGGTGCGCGCCGCCGACGAACTCAAGCAGTACCTCGTCGACCTGATCAAGGTGAAGGAGAAGGAGCCCACCGACGACCTGCTCGGCCGGCTGGTCGTCTCCCAGTTGCAGACCGGCAGCCTGACCGTCGAGGCAATCGCCGACATGGCGGTGCTGCTCCTGGTCGCCGGGCACGAGACCACCGCGAACATGATCGGCCTCGGCACGCTCGCGCTGCTGCGCAATCCGGAGCAGCTGGCGCTGGTGCGGGCGGCCGGCGACAACACCGACCCGGCACTGATCTCGAACACGGTCGAGGAACTGCTGCGCTACCTGACCATCGTGCACACCGGCCGCCGCCGGGTGGCCACCGAGGACGTCGAGGTGGGCGGCCAGCTGATCCGGGCCGGCGAGGGCGTCATCGTGGCCAACGACGCCGGCAACCGGGACGCGAGCATCTTCGACGGCGACCCCGACCAGCTCGACGTCCAGCGCGACGCCCGGCATCACATCGCCTTCGGCTACGGCATTCACCAGTGCCTCGGCCAACCACTGGCCAGGGTCGAACTCCAGGTCGTCTACGGCACGCTCTACCGGCGACTGCCCGAACTGGCGCTGGCGATCCCGTTCGAGGACGTCCGGTTCAAGCACGACATGATCGTCTACGGTGTGCACGAGCTGCCGCTGACCTGGTAACCGAACCCGAGAACAATCGAACAGACATCCGAGGGGTACAGGGCGAACGATGAAGGTACTGATCGATCAGGACAAGTGTGTCGGCTCCGGCCAGTGCGTGTTGGCCGCGCCGGAGGTGTTCGACCAGCGGGATGAGGACGGCATCGCGATCCTGCTGACCGACAGCCCGACGGAGGATCAGCTGGCCGGCGTCCGCCAGGCCGCCCGGATCTGCCCGGCCCTGGCCATCGAACTCGTCGAAGCCTGATCTCGGCCGACCTCGGCTCAGGTGCGCGGTACGACCCGCGCGCCTGAGCCGGCGCCGCGGAATCAACGGCCCGTCGCTACGACCGCGGCCATTCCGACCCCGAGTCGGCATCCGCGCGTTCCCAGCTCTGCCAGTCGATACAGGTCGGTCGCACTCCCGTAGCGGCGAATTCGTGCGCGGCCTGCCGGACCAGCGCGACCGATATCTCCGCGTTCGGCGGAAACTCGTTGTCGGACGTCATGTACATGTACAAGATCGGCTCGCCGTCCGAAGAACCCTCCCCGCAGCGCCCTGGCCTGACGGTCTCACCGGACGGGGTGGTCGTTGAGCTGGTCGGCGCAGGCGCGCAGCCAGGCCATGACGACGCCGATCTGGTCGGGGCCGGCCTGGTCGAGCAGCAGGTCTTCGAACTCCTGGACCAGCGTGGAGGCCGCCGCGAGCCGTTTGCGTCCCTTGGCGGTGAGCACGGTTCCCCTGGTGCGCCGCTCGGGAGACGGCGCGGCGCGGGCGATGAGTCCGGCCTGGCTGAGCGCGTCGAGCATCCGCAGC
>CAJCJE010000484.1 GCA_903970565.1 Candidatus Melainabacteria bacterium
CACCGCCACTGCTGCCGCTGCGGCTGGACACGCCGAGGCCGCCGCGGGAGACGGTGTCGCCGGAGTTGGTCTTGACCGTGCCGTTGCTGGGCTCGGTGTAGGAACCGCCGCTGACCCGCTGGCCGATGTTGCCGGAACCGCCGTAGTAGTAGTGGTACTGGCTGAAGCCGCCACCGGGGATCGGCATGAAGATGATGCCGTTGCTGATGTGGCCGCCGTGGCTGGTGACGTAGTCGGAATCGCAGTACTGGTCCTGCACGACCGTGCCGTTGTTGCTGCCGGTGGCGGAGGTGCACCGCGCGGTCACGTCGTTGGAGGAGAGCAGGTACCAGCCGCCGATCAGCGCGACGATCCCCACGGTCACGCCGGTCCCGATCATCACCCGCTTGCGGTGCGCCGACCGGCCGGCGGCGATCCCCGCCTCCCGTTCGCGCTCCTGCTCGGCTTCCTGCTCGGCCTCCCGCGCCTGCTGCCGGGCGCGCGCCTCGGCCAGGGTCGGCGGCCGGGGCCGGGTGTGCTGGTCCTGGAACCGCATCCGCCCGGTCGCCGCCTCGGCACCATCCGCGCCAGCGGCACCGTGGGCACCCTCGGCGCTGTGGGTACCGTCGGCCGCACCGGGTTTGCCGGCGTTCTCCTCGTCCACTCCGAACACCCCGAGGTCCGGAGTAGGCAGTCGGTAGGGCTGTTCGTCGTCAGTCATCGGGCTCTCCCAGCAGGCACGCCGACCAGCTTCGCATATCGCCGGCATCGAGGTCGCGCTTCGCGACATCCCGCCACCTGCGCGAGTCGCGAAGCGAACAACAGGCATGATGGACTCGATGGCAGGCGGCGCGCGGGGATTCAGTCCAACAAGCCCGGGGGGCAGTACTCGGCTGTACATGGCCGGGGCGTTCGTCGGCGCCCTCATCCTGCTCGCCTGTAGCGTGATCGCGGGCTGGCCGATCGACCCCAGCGCCTTCGACGCCACCGACCCGGCGGACATCGCCGCGAACGCCGCCGTCGGCACCTGCGTCACCTGGACCCACCCGGACGCCAGCGACCTGCGCGAGGTCGGCTGCGGGCAGCCGCACCTGTTGGAGGTGACCGGTACCGCGGACATCTCCGGCTCCTATCCGGCCGGGGCGGCCTTCCCGAACTCGGCCACCTGGCAGCGGGTCACCCAGAGCAGCTGCACCGCGAGCGCCACCAGTTATCTCGGCAAGCTCGACCCGGACGGCCGGTTCATGGTCGGCGCGTTGCAGCCGGACAAGGCGCAGTGGACCGACGGCGACCGGTCGCTGCGCTGCGGTCTCCAGGGCTCGACACCCTCCGGTCAGCCGCTGACCACCACCGGTTCGGCCGTCGGCCAGGACCAGTCCGCGGTGTACCCGGCCGGTACCTGCCTCGCGCTCGACGGCACGACGCCGGGCGGCCCGGTGTCCTGCGACGTGCAGCACTCCTACGAGATCGTCGGCATCGTCGACCTGCACGGCAAGTTCCCGAACGGCTATCCGGCCAACGACGCGCAGCAGTCGGCGCTGGGCCAACTCTGCGAACCGATCGCGAACGCCTACACCGGCGGCCTGAACCTCAACCAGTACCACCTGACCATCACCTGGAACTCGATCAAGCAGGAGAGCTGGGCCGCCGGCTCGTACCGGACCAACTGCGAGATCGGCAAACCGCTCCCCGACGGCAGCGGCCTCGGCCCGATCGTCAACTCGGTCAAGGGCGTCGGCGGCGGTTCCTCCGGCTCGTCCGGTTCCGGAAACTCCGGCGGCGGCTGAGCGATGCCCGTGGAGATGGATCGGGCGCGATTCGAGGAACTCGTCGCCGACGCGCTGGATCTCATCCCACGCCGGTTCACCGCCGCGATGAGCAACGTGGTCGTGCTGGTCGAGGACATCCACGAGGACAATCCGAACCTGCTCGGCCTCTATCACGGCATCTCGCTGACCAGACGAACCTCGAACTACTCGATGGCGCTGCCGGACCAGATCTTCATCTACCGGCTGCCGATCCTGTCGGTCTGCCGGACCGAGGAGGAGGTTGTGCGCCAGGTCGCGGTGACCGTGGTGCACGAGGTCGGCCACCACTTCGGGATCGACGACGCCACCCTGCACGACCTCGGCTGGGGCTGATCAGGCCCCAGCCGTGCGGTGCGCCGGTCAGGTGGGGTTCGGACCGCCGGAGAGCACCGGGAGGACCAGGTGCGAGGGGTGATCGGCGTCGTGCAGGATCTCGTAGTGGTTGCGCGTCGTGGTCACCGCGTCCGCGATCGGCTCCTCGGTGCCGTGGTTGCGGGCGAAGCGCGGGAAGGCACCGCCGGTCACCTGCACCCGCAGCCGGTGGCCGCGCCGGAACCGGTAGCCGGTCGGGTATATGGTGACCCGTACCGCGACCGAACCATCCGCCGCCGGCTCCGTCTCCCCCGCGCGCAGCCGGGTCAGCCCGTCGCAGACGTTGCGCGAGACCCCGGCGGAGTCCACGTCGCAGAGCCGGACGAAGACGTCCCCGTGGCCG
>CAJCJE010000485.1 GCA_903970565.1 Candidatus Melainabacteria bacterium
ATCGGGTCCTGCTGGACGATGTCGAAGAACGCGGACAGGCGGTCGACGTCGTAGAACTCGCGGGCCAGGGTGGCGGCGAGGTCGAAGCGGAAGCCGTCGACGTGCATCTCGGTCACCCAGTAGCGCAGCGAGTCCATGATCAGCTGAAGGGTGTGCGGATCGCGGGCGTTGAGCGAGTTCCCGGTTCCGGTGTAGTCGAGGTAGTACTGGGGATCGTCGGGGACCAGCCGGTAGTAGGCGGCATTGTCGATTCCCCGCAGCGACAGCGTCGGCCCGAGCTGGTTTCCCTCGGCGGTGTGGTTGTAGACCACGTCCAGGATGACCTCGATGCCGGCCGCGTGCAGGGCGCGCACCATCCCTTTGAACTCCTGCACCTGGTTGCCCTCGACCGGGTCGAGGGCATAGGCGTCGTGCGGGGCGAAGTAGGCGATCGTGTTGTAGCCCCAGTAGTTGCGCAGCCCGCGTTCGGTCAGGCCGTGCTCGTGCAGGAACTGGTGCACCGGCAGCAGTTCCACCGCCGTGACGCCGAGCCGGGTCAGGTAGTCGATCATCACCGGATGGCCGAGGGCGGCGTAGCTGCCGCGCAGCTCCTTCGGGATGTCCGGGTGCTGCTCGGTCAGGCCCCGCACATGCGCCTCGTAGATGACGCTCTCGTGGTAAGGGACGTTCGGCGCCCGGTCGTTGGCCCAGTCGAAGTATGGGTTGATCACCACGCCACGCACCGTGTGCCCGGCGGAGTCGGTCAGCTCCGGAGAGTTCTCGTCGTCGAACCGGTAGCCGAACACCGACTCGTCCCAGTCCACCTGCCCGGTCACCGCTTTGGCGTACGGGTCCAGTAGCAGCTTGTTCGGGTTGTTGCGCAGGCCCTTCGCCGGATCGTGTGGCCCATGTACCCGATAGCCGTACTCCTGGCCTGCGCCGATACCCGGTAGGTAACCATGCCAGACGAAGCCGTCGACCTCGGTGAGTTCGACCCTGGTCTCATTGCCGTCGGAATCGAAGAGGCACAGCTCCACCAGGTCGGCGACCTGCGAGAACAGTGCGAAGTTCGTGCCGGTGCCGTCGTAGCTGGCACCGAGGGGATAGGCAGAACCCGGCCACGGTTGCACGCGCGCTCCTTATCCAGGTTGGCACTGAAGAAGATGCGCGGCAGGTGCCGCACTACTTCTGCTGTGCCCCGCTCATCAGCCTGTCAAACGCCGCGTCACGTGATCGGCCGGCCCGGCGGGCCGTGCCCGACCTCGGTCGCTGGTCGGCTAGACTCTTCCAGCCCGGTTAAATCATGAGCCGAGCTGGACCGCTTTTCGTTGTCAAGCGAGACGTGTCCGGTTCAGCCAGGAGCCGGTGCATGTCCCGTTGGTGCCCTTCAGGAGCAGCATCACCGTGGACCGCCAAGCTCACCGTAACCCGGTTGCGCAGTCAGCCCAGGTTTGTCGCCTTGACACCTGGGCAGTTGTCAGGTCCAGCACCTCGGCCAGCGCGTCGCTCACCGTGTCATGGTGGCCCAGCCGCGCCGAATCCGCCTGATGGCGGCCAGTCACCAGCCGGGAAAGCAGGACGAGGACCATTCCCGGAGCACGGCGGAGGGCTCGTGTCAGCCGCTGGCCGGCCAGTTCGTCCGGCTGACCCGCGAACTGCTCGACGCCACCAGCGTCGCCGGCGCCCTCCAGCGGATCGTCGTCGCCGCCGGCGAGCTGATCCCCGGCGCGGACCTGGCGAGCGTGACCCTGTGCGGTCCGGACGGCAGTTTCCACACCCCCGCGCAGACCCATCCGCTGGCCGGGACGCTCGACCAGATGCAGTACGACCTCGACGAGGGGCCCAGCGTGGAGGCCGCGCGGATGATCGGGCCCACGGTCGCCCTCAGCGACGATCTCGGCACTGAAACCGCCTGGCCGAGGTACGCGCCGGCCGCCGCCGAATGCGGCTGCGCCTCGGTCGTGTCCACCGCGCTGCTGCCGGACTCCCGCCAGCCGAGGCTTTCCGGCGCGCTGACCGTCTACTCCCGGCGCCGGGAGGGCCTCACCCCGGCCGACCGGGACATCGCGCTGCTGTTGGCCACCCATGCCTCGCTCGCGTTGGCCAGTACGCACGCGGTGACCACGGCCGAGTCGCGCGCCGTGCACCTGCGCAAGGCCATCGAGAGCCGGGACGTGATCGGCCAGGCCAAGGGAATCCTGATGCAGCGGCGCGGAATCAGCGCGGAGGAGGCATTCGGGGTGCTGCGCCGTACCTCGCAGGATCTCAACGTGAAACTCGCCGATCTCGCGCAGGCGCTGTCGGCCGGCAACGGCCAGTTGCCGCCGGAATTCCAGGCCCTTGTCGACGGTTTCGACAATGTCCACAATGCCGACCGGGTCGTCGACTGAACCCCTCCTACTCCTCCCCTCCTACTCCTCCCCTCCTGCTCCGCCTTGGCTGAAATCGATTTCCGGTCGGGACGGTTTCTCATGTTTGGCGCCAGGTTCGGCGCGGGTACTCGGGTCGACAAGGAGCTCGCCAGAAAAATCAGGCTGAGAGGTAGTGGAAATGCTCGTCATCTTGCTGGTGCTGTTACTCGCCCTCGTGCTCGGCGGTTTCGGTTTCGTCTTGCACGCGCTGTGGATCGTGGCCGCGGTCGTTTTGGTGGTATGGCTGCTTGGTT
>CAJCJE010000486.1 GCA_903970565.1 Candidatus Melainabacteria bacterium
GTGCCCAACACCAGGTTCGCGACCCCCGCCGGCAACCCGGCCTCGGCCAGCAGCCGGAACAGCATGATCGTGGTCAGCGGCGTGACCTCACTCGGCTTGACCACTACGGTGTTGCCGGCCACCAGTGCCGGCGCGATCTTCCAACTCGCCTGGAGCAGCGGATAGTTCCACGGCGTGATCAGCCCGCACACGCCGACCGGCTCATAGTCGATCCGGCTGCTCACCTCGGCCGAACCGGCATTCACGCCGCGCGAGGTCAGTTCCGCGCCGAGCTGGGCGTAGTAGCGCAGCACCGAGGCCACGTCGTCGACGTCGATCCTGCTCTCCACCAGCGGTTTGCCGGTGTCGAGGGTTTCGGTGCGGGCGATCTCCTCCTTGTCCCGGATCAGCAGATCCGCTACCCGACGCAGCAGTTCGGCACGTTCGGCCGGCGGCGTGCGCGGCCAGGGACCGTCGTCGAAGGCGGTGCGCGCGGCCGTGATCGCGGCTTCGGTATCGGCGGCGTCGCCGTCGGCGACGGTGCTGATCAGGCGCTGATCGAAGGGGTTGATGATGTCGGCTCGGCCGCCCCCCGCCGCGTCGCGCCAACCGCCCCCGATGAACAGTTCGGACATCTGTCCTCCTCCTCGGTGCTCGGGAGCAACGTGCGACGAGCCCGGTTGAACGCCTTGGCCATGTTCATCGACAGCACGCCGACGGTGACGCCGTCGCGGTGATAGCTCGCCAGAAAGGTGCGGTCGGCCGGGCTGCCCTCGACGACGCGGACCTCGTCGGTCGCGGTGATCGAGCCGGCACCCTGAATCCGCACCCCGTACTGGTCGGACCAGAAGTATCCTCGGCAGGTGCAGTGCGCGGTGTGCCGGCCGGCGAGCAGATTGGCCACCGCGACCGCCGGCTGCTCCGAGGCACTGGTCCAGTGTTCGTGTCGCCGGCCGCTCGTCCCGGCCGCGTGCCTGGCCACGTCCCCGACCGCGGCCACCGTCGGGATCTCGGTCAGCCAGCCGGCGTCGGTGAGCACCCCGTTGTTCACCGGTACCCGCGAGCCGGCCAGCCAGTCGGCGTCCGGCCGCATCCCGATCGCGACCAGCACCAGGTCCGCCGGCAGTTCCCGGCCGTCCGCCAGCCGCACCGCGCGCACCCGGCGCCCACCCGGCTCGGTCCTGGTCAGCACCTCGGCGACGCCCTGCCCACAGATCAGCCGGACACCGTGATCGGTGTGCAGCTGCCCGGCAACGGCGCCCATTTCCGGCCCGATCGCGTTGCGCAGCGGGATGTCCATCGCTTCCAGCACGGTGACCGAGAGACCCAGCCGCTGGCAACTGGCCGCGACCTCGGCCCCGAGGAACCCGCCGCCGACCACGACCACGTCGGCCGGCCTTTCGGCCAGCGCGGCGCGCAGCGTGATCGCGTCGTCCAGGGTGCGCAGGGTGTGCACCCCGGCAACGTCCTTCGTGCCGGGCAGCATACGCGGTTGGCCGCCGGTGGCGATGACGACGCCGTCGGTACGCACCTGCGTGCCGTCGGAGAGCAACAGCCGCCCACCCGGCGCGTCCAGCCGCTCGGCCCGCACCCCCAGCCGCCAGTCCGCGTCGAGCGCGTCGTACTCATCGGCCTCGGCAAGCGCGAGCCCGGCGGTGTCCACCGTGCCGAGCAGAAAGTCCTTGGACAGCGGCGGCCGGTCGTAGGGTTGCCGCAGTTCGGCGCCGATCATCGTCACCCGGCCGTCGAAACCCTGCTGCCGCAACGCTTCCGCGGCACGCAGCCCGGCCAGCGAGGCACCGACGATCGCCACCGACCTCATACCACGTCTGCCCGCGCGGCCGGGTCGACCATTCCATCGACCACTCCATCGACCACTTCGCCGGCCGCTGATCCTGCTGATCCGGCGATGATTCCGTTGTCCACCACCGCGGTGATCTCGACCGTGTCGTCAACCCAGATCACGTCGTCCCGCACGCGCACCGGGTACGTACGGACCGGTTTCCTGGCCGGCGGCCCGGTCGGCTTACCGGTGCGCAGGTCGAAACAGGAGGCGTGCAGCGGACATTCGACCTGGCAACCCTCCAGCCAGCCGTCGGCAAGTGAGGCATCCTGGTGGGTGCAGGTGTCGTCGATGGCGTAGAACTGCCCGTCGGCGTTGAACACCGCGATGGGCACGGTGGCCACCACGCGGATGGCGGCACCAGCCGGTAGATCGCCGAGCGGGCACACCCGGATCATCCGCTACCTCCGTTGCGCAATACGGAACTGGCGCTGGAATGCGCAACACCCTCCGCTGTTTGGTGGCGTTCGTCAAGTGTTCACCTTCGGGTTTTGGCGTCGATCGCCCAATTGGCGCAGATTGTTGCATCCGCGCAAAAACTGTTTAATCATGCGTCATGAGCAACAGCGCCGAAGGGCCCGCTGCGCTGGTCCAATCGGTGGATCGGGCTATCGCCGTGCTGGAGTTGTTGGCCAGCAACGGAGAGTCCGGCATCACCGAGATCGCCGGCCAGCTCGGCGTGCACAAGTCGACCGCGTCGCGGCTGGTCAGTGTGTTGGAGGGGCGCGGACTGGTCGAACAACTCGGCCAGCGCGGCAAGTACGTGATCGGCTTCGGCGTCGTGCGGCTTGCCGGTGCCGCGATCGGGCGGATGGACCTGGCCACCCTCGGGCTGCCGATCTGCCAGGGTCTCGCGGACCAACTCGGCGAGACGGTCAACATCGCCGTCCTCGACGATGCCGCCGCGGTCAACGTCACCCAGGCGCGCGGCGCCGCCGCCATCTCCGCGCAGAACTGGATCGGCCAGCGCACCCCGCTGCACGCCACCTCCAGCGGCAAAATCCTGCTGGCGA
>CAJCJE010000487.1 GCA_903970565.1 Candidatus Melainabacteria bacterium
TCGCCCGCGCCCGGCGCATCCCCAGCTCGCCGCCGCCGTAGCGGGTCACGTGGCGTGGCACGTCGTGGTTGGACAGCGTCCAGGTCGGCGGCGCGCCGACGGAGGCGACCGAGGCCAGCGAGTGCACGATCGCGGTGTGCACCGCGTCCGCGTCGAACGCGGTGTCGACCAGCCGGAAGTTGAACGCCATATGCAGCTCGTCCGGGCGGACGTAGCGGGCGAACCGCTCGTCGTCGGCCACCCAGACCTCGCCGACCGCGATCCGGCCCGGATACTCCTCCAGCACGCCCCGGATCATCTGGTGGATCTCGTGCACCCCGTCGTTGTCCACCCGAGGGTCGTGCAGGTCGGTCTCCAGCAGACCGGGGCCCTGCCCCAACCGGGGGTCCATGTCCGGCAGTCCGGCCGGTTTGGCCATCCCGTGCGCCACGTCGATCCGGAAGCCGTCCACGCCGCGGTCCAGCCAGAACCGCAGGGTGTGTTCGAGGTCCTGGGCGACCTCCGGATGTTCCCAGTTCAGATCGGGCTGCTGCGGCGCGAACAGGTGCAGGTACCACTGGCCGTCCGGCACCCTGGTCCACGCCGGTCCGCCGAACATGCTTTGCCAGTTGTTCGGCGGCTCCGAGCCGTCGTAGGTGCGGCCCTCCCGGAAGAGGTAGCGCTCCCGCTCCGGGCTGCCCGGCCCGGCCGCGATGGCCGCCGCGAACCAGTGATGCCGGTTGCTGGTGTGGTTGGGCACCAGGTCGACCACCAGCCGGATTCGGTGCTTGCGGGCGTCGGCGACCAGGCGGTCGAACGCGGCCAGGTCACCGAAGAGTGGGTCGACATCGCGCGGGTCGGCGACGTCGTAGCCGTGGTCGGCCATCGGGGAGGGGTAGAACGGGGTCAGCCAGATGGCGTTGATGCCGAGCAGCTCCAGATAGCCGAGGCGCGCCCGGACGCCCTCCAGATCACCGACCCCGTCTCCGGTGGCATCGGCAAAGGACCGGACATATACCTGGTAGAAAACCGCGTCACGCCACCAGGTCGACTCCTCCGGTTGCGCGTCTTCGAGGTCGGCTGATCGTCGCACGAGTGTTCATCCTGCCATCCGGGCGCGCAGTCAGGGCTGGATCTGCGGGATCGATCCCAGCAAGCCCGTGGCGCTGCTCACAACATGATCACCGTCCGGGATCGGCCGGACACGGTGTGCCGGTCCGGCCGCCAGCGGCGGAAGAAAGGTGGAGATTTTGACAGACTTGCCCGCATCGCGGTCAGGCGAGCGGTTGGAGCCAATTACTGCGGTCACAGGTTCCTGGGCCAGCGCCCAGCAGAATTATTGCTCATCACACCGAGCCGGCGTCGCCAACTCCGCGCCACGGACTCCGTGATCAGCGATGACGGTGCTCAGCGGCATGGTCGTGCTCACACCCAGGAGTTCAACATGCTCTGCGCGGCCATCTCCAGGTACTGCCACAACTGCGCCTGGTGCTCCGCCGGCAGGTTCTGCTCGTCGACCGCGATCCGCATGTTCTTCAGCCAGGCGTCCCGCTCGATCGGGCTGATCCGAAACGGTGCGTGCCGCATTCTCAGTCGAGGGTGTCCGCGCTGGTCGGAGTAGGTGTGCGGGCCACCCCAGTACTGGATCAGGAACAGCGTCAATCGCTCCTGCGCCGGCCCGAGGTCTTCCTCTGGGTAGAGCGGGCGCAGGATCTCGTCGACCGCTACCTGGTCGTAGAAGCGGGACACGATCCGACGGAACGTCTCCTCGCCGCCGACTGCCTGGTAGAAGTTCTCCGGGGTGGCCACCCGGTTATTTTCCCGCACCGCCCGGCCACGGCCTCGTCCGGGTCGGACGAGGCGCCGGTGGACACCCGGTGGACACCCGGTGGGCGCCCGTGGTTGTCGAATGCGGCGATTCAGTTCTTGCCGCCGGAGCCGGCCACGCCCTCCGAGTCGCCCGAGCCCTCCGAGCCCTCCGAACCCTCCGGACTGGCCGGGCCGGCCGGGCCGTCGACGACCGCCGGTGTCGGCCAGCCGGTCGGCGGCTCGACGGTCGCGGTGTCGAAGGCGGCCATGATCCGGCGCCGCAGTTCGCGCTGGGCGGCCCACTGGCGGGCCGGCCGGACCTTCACGGTCAGCCGCAGCGTGATCGCGTCGTTGGTCATCCCCTGCACGCCCAGCACCTGCGGGGTCTCCAGGACGTCGGAGACCAGCGGCGGCTCCGAGGTCGCCGTGGCTGCCACCTCGCCGAGCATTTTCAGTGCGTCGTTCACATCGGTGGCGTAGCCGACCGGAATGTCCACCACGGCGACCGCGAAGCCCTGGCTGGAGTTGCCGACTCGGGAGATCTCCCCGTTGCGGACGTACCAGACGGTGCCGGCCACGTCCCGCACCGTGGTGATCCGCAGCCCGACCGATTCGACGGTGCCGGTCGCGTCGCCGAGATCGACCACGTCGCCGACGCCGTACTGGTCCTCCAGCAGCATGAACACGCCGGAGAGGAAGTCCTTGACCAGGTTCTGCGCCCCGAAGCCGACCGCGACCCCGATCACGCCGGCCGAGGCGATGATCGGCGCCAGGTCGAAGCCGAACTCGCCGAGGACCAGCACGAACGCGATCCCCCACACCACGAACGAGACGATCGAGGTCAGCACCGAGCCGATGGTCCTGGCCCGCTGTCCGCGCCGCTCGGACAACGCCGGCCCGATCCCGCCCTGGGGCAGATCGGAAGAGCGTC
>CAJCJE010000488.1 GCA_903970565.1 Candidatus Melainabacteria bacterium
TCGTGTTGGCCAGCACGACGCGCTTGGACCTGATCCGTAGCAGGCCGTCGATCACGACGAGCCGGTAGCGGTAGCGCCCGACATAGGACGTCGAGCGGTCGCCTCGGAACCGCCACACCGTGAATTCCGCGACGACGGGCAGTTCGTCGCCATCGACCGGCCGCAACCGCACATTGAAGACCTGGTGGCTGGTGGCCGAATGCGGGTACTCGCGGTGCGCCTTGCGACTGTTGAGCCGGTCCACCCGCAGCCGCAGCCGCAGCACGTCGTCGTCGATCAGGACCAGGTCGCGGGTCGGGTCGCCGTCGGGGTTGTCGTTGCACGGCACGACATAGTGGCAGTCGTCGGTGTAGAGCGCGGCCCAGTCGTCGAGGTCCCAGTCGTCGAGCAGTTCGGCCTCGCGGTAGAGGAAGTCCTCCACCTGGGCACGGGTGATCCCGGCCAGCGCGGGTTCCAGCGTCGCCGTCATGCCGGGCTCCCGACCATCTGCTCGTTCCAGCGCCGCCAGAAGGCGCGCATCCGCTCCTCGTCATTGGCGAGCGGTTCGCGCGCCATGCCGCGGGAGAGGTCGTTCCACTCCACCCCGCCGCTGGCGAAGCCCTGCTGGCACGATTCGAGTGCCTCGATGTCGTCCGGCGTCGCGAACCCGCCCGGCCCGAGGAAGGTGAGGAAGCTGTCGAGGCGGCGCTGGCGCAGCTCGGGCAGCTCGTCGCGGGGCGCCATCTCCCAGGCGGTGACCTCCATGCGGCCCGGCGCGACCGGCATGAACGTGCGCACGGTGATCGCCATGATGTCGTTGACCACCAGGTTCGGGTAGATCAGCAGGTTGCGATTGGTGTCGGCCATCCGCGCGGCCCTCGCCTCGCCGTGCCGTTCGACCAGGTCGGCGCGCAACCGGCTGATCTCCGCGCGCGCGTCCGATCCGAACAGCGGCTCCCATTTGGCCACCGGCCGGCCCCACGGTGCCGCGTATTCCAGCACCGCGTGCCCGTTGCCCAGCGCCTTCGCGGTGCCGTTGACACCGCCGGACAGGTCGGTGCCCAACGCGACCAGGTACTTGAAATACGTGTCGTGAGTGGACACCGCGTGGTAGCCGTCGACGCTGTTCTCGGCCAACAGCTTCCAGTTCGCGTCGATCGCGTACTGGTTGGTGCCGGTGATGATCTCGGCGTCGCCGGTGGCGTCGACGACGAGGTCGAGGTACTCCTTCGCCCCCGCCAGGTAGTCGACGAGCCCGACCGCGTCGGGGTCGAAGCAGGCGAACACGAAGCCGCGGTAGTTCTCCACTCTCGCCACCGGACGCAGTCCCAGCGCCGAGAAGTCGAGGCCGTCGCCGTAGGCCTCGCGGTCGGGCACCCCGACGAGCGTGCCGTCGGAGTCGAACGACCAGGCGTGGTAGAAGCACTGGAAGACCTTGGCGTTGCCGGCATCCTTGCGGCACACCATCGCGCCGCGGTGGGTGCAGGTGTTGTGGAAGACGTTGATGCGGCCACTCTTCTTGCCGCGCACCATGAACACCTGCCGGTCGCCGACCGGGCGCCGGACGTAGTCACCGGCTTCCCGGACCTCCGACTCGTGCCCGACGTAGAGCCAGCAGCGGGCGAAGATGCGCTCCCTCTCCAGCGCGAAGATCTCCGGAGAGGTCATCGTCGAGCGGTGGACCCGGAACCGGTGCTGCTCGCGGTCCTCGTCCACGAACGGACCTGCGGTGCGCGTCGGGGTGGAGGGACTGTTCGTGAGGGTCATCGCGCGGCTCCGCGTCCATCGGTGACGAGGTGGTGGGGACGGCCCCGCAGGAGCGGCATCGCGTTGTCGCGGCCCACGGCATCGCGCAGCGCGGCGTCCACACCGGACAGTACGGCTCCGGCAGGCGATTCCATCGCGGCGAAGGGATAGTCGGTGCCGAGAACCACGTGCTCGGCACCGAACCGGTGCAGCGACAGCCGAAGGCTCGCCGCGTCGTAGGTCAGCGAGTCGCACCACAGCCGCCGGGCACGCTCGCTCGGCCGTGGCTCGTCGCGACCGGCCAGCCATGCGCCGTGGTCCAGGCGCGGCAGGATCTGCGCCAGCGCCCCCCCGCCGTGCGCGAGGCACATCCGCAGGTCGGGATGTTGCGGGCGGCCGGTGAGCAGCGCGGCGGCGGCCGTTGCCGTCTCGACCGGCATCCCGAGCCCGAACGCGACGCCGATCGCCCCGAGTCGCGGATCGAGGGTGAGGTCGACGGGGTGCACGAAGACCAGCGCACCGCACCGCGCCGCCGCGTCGAAGAACGGCGCGAACACCGGATCACTCAGCTCCAGGTCACCCACCCGCGTGCCGATCTCGACGCCGAGGAAGCCCAACTCGTCGACGCATCGCAGTAGCTCGGCAACCGCCAGATCGGGATTCTGCAACGGCACGGCACCCAGGACGCGAAACCGGTCCGGGGCTTGGGCTGCTATCGCGGCCAGGGCGTCGTTCTGCGCCGCGGCCAGCACGGCGGCGCCCTCGACGGGCTGGTCGTGGCACAGCGTCACCGGGATCGGCGAGAGCACCTGTACGGCCACGCCGTCGGCGTCCATGTCACGCAACCGTCGCTCGGCCGACCAGCACCGGTCGTCGATCTCCCGGTAGACCACTCCATCGAGCAGGATTCGCGCCGTGCCGGAGGCCACCCGGTCGATCGACGGCCACCTCCCGGGATGCTCGGCCAGATCCGGCAGTCGCTCACCGATCGCATGAGTGTGCACATCGACGAGGCCTTCGGGGAACGGTTGATCCATCCTCATGCGCCTCTGGACGTCATTGTCGCGCGGGTAAAGGGCTTCCGGAACATAGCAAATCCTGTACACATGAATCAAGCAGATGTCAGACTTGGCGGCATCTGCCGACTCTGCCCGCCAGCTACGAGAGGGACCCATGTCGACGCCGCCGCCCGAGCGCCGCTCACGTGCCCAACAGGTGGCCGTCACCATCGAGAACGCCCTGCTCACCGACCGGACACCGGTGGGTACGTCACTGGGCCGGCGTACCGATCTGATGGCCGAGCACAACGTCAGTCCGACGGTGATGAACGAGGTGCTGAGAATTCTGCGCGACCGCGGCCTCGTCGTCGTGCGTCCGGGGCCTGGTGGCGGGGTGTTCGTGGCCAACCAGCCACCTCAGGTCCGCCTCGGCGCGCTCGACCTGTGGTTCTCCGGGTCGGGTACGGACCCGCTCGAACTCTTCGAGGCCAGAGGACACCTTGAGGACGTCCTCACCCCGGTGGCGCTCGACCGGGCCGGCCCGGTCGACATCCGCGACATGGAGTGGGCCGTGGAGGAGATGCGCGGCGCCGCCGACGCCCGCGCCTACCTGGAGGCGAACCTCCGCCTGCACCTGGCGATCGCCCGCGCGGCGCGCATCCCGGTGCTGGCCGGCATGTACGAGGCGATCGCCGCGATCATCACCGGCACCCTCGCCCGCGCCGAACTGCTGCCCGGCCACGAGGAGATGTACGCGCACAACATCGAGGTCCACGCGCAGATCGTCATGGCGATCCGCGACCGGGACCGCGACGCGCTCACCAAGCTGATCGGCCTGCACCGGCAGGATCTCGTGCGCTCGGGCGACTCCAGCCACTCACCTTGAAACTTACATGCATGATTACCTAGGATCGCATCGTCACCCGGCGGTGCTGCCGGGCGCGAGGAGGCAGTCGTGGCGAAGTTTCTCGGGTTGGGCCTGACCCACTACCCGTTGCTTGCCGGCACCGACGCGCACATGGCCGGTCTGCTGCGCTGGACACTGGCCGATCCCGACATCCCGGCCGACCTCAGGGACTCGGCGTCGTGGTCGCCTCGGATGCGCGCGGAGTGGTCGGACGACGGCGGAGTCGCCGCCGCCGCCGGGCACCGGGCCACGCTGGTGGACAACCTCGCCCGCTGTCGTCGCGCGCTGGACGAGTTCCGGCCCGACGTGCTGGTGGTGTGGGGTGACGACCAGTACGAGAATTTCCGCGAGGAAGTCGTCCCGCCCTTCTGCGTGCTGGCCTACGACGACCTCCAGGTGCCGGCGTTCGAGGTGATGAACGAGCGCGGCAGCCCCAACGCCTGGGGGCTCCCCGAGGACTTCACGATCACGCTGCACGGCGCGGCCGACACGTCGCGGACACTGGCCAGCGAGCTGATCGAGGCCGGGTTCGACATGGCCTACTCCTATCGCAGGCGCGCCGCCGCGCATTTCCCGCACGCGATCCTCAACACGCAGCTGTTCCTCGACTACGACAACGCGGGCGCGACCCTTCCGTATCCGATAGTCCCGATCACGGTGAACTGCTACGGCCAGCACGCCATCGCCCGCAAGGGCGGGCTCGCCCGGTTCGCCGACATCAGGACCGAACGGCTCGACCCGGTCGGGCCCACCCCCGCGCGGTGCTACGACCTGGGCGCCGCGGTCGTGCGCGCGCTCGCCGCCACCGACCTGCGCGTCGCGCTGATCGCGTCCTCAAGCTGGTCACACGCCTTTCTCGTCGACAAGACCTGGCACCTGCGCCCTGACACCGACGCCGATCGCAGGCTCTACGACGCCTTCGTCGCCGGCGACACGGCGACCTGGCGGGCGGTGACCGGTGCCGAGATCGTCGACGCGGGGCAGCACGAGATGCTCAACTGGTTCTGCCTGTTCGGCGCCGTCACCGAGCTCGGCCTGCGCCGTGACTGGTCGACCTTCGTCGAGACCGACGTGTTCAACTCGAACAAGTGCTTCGCCGTCTTCAGCGAGGAAACCGCATGACCACCACTCCCGACATCGCCACCGGACACCGGATCGACGTCGCCGGCGTCACCGCCGGGCCCGTCGACACCTTCTACCTCGACGCCGGCGCGGGCGACCCGGTCCTGCTGCTGCACGGCTCGGGGCCCGGCGTCTCGGCATGGGCGAACTGGCAGAAGACGATCCCCGGTCTGGCCGAGGAGTTCCGGGTGCTCGCACCCGACATCGTCGGCTACGGCGCCACCGCCCGTCCCGACGACGTGCGGTACTCGCTGCGCGGCTGGACCGACCACGTCCTCGGATTCATGGACGCGCTGGGGCTCGACCGCGTCTTCCTGGTCGGCAACTCCCTCGGGGGCCGGATCTCCCTGGCCCTGGCCGAGGAGCATCCCGACCGCGTCGCGCGCATGGTGCTGATGGGCTCGCCCGGTGTCGGCATGACGATCACCGACGGGCTGAAAGCCCTGCGCGGCTACGAGCCCTCGCCCGAGAACATGCGGGCGCTGCTGCTCGACTACTTCGCCGTCGACAAGTCGATCATCACCGACGATCTCGTCCGTATCCGCTACGAGGCCAGCGTCGAGACCTTCGACGCCTACCGTGCCATGTTCTTCGACCCCCGCCACGCCGGCAACGATCTCGGCATCACCGAGGAGCAGGTGCGCGCCATCCAGACCCCGACACTGCTCGTGCACGGCCGGGAGGACAGGGTCGTGCCGCCAGAGGTCTCCTGGACAATGGCGAACCTGCTGCGCGACGCCGACCTACACGTCTTCGCCCGGTGTGGACACTGGACCCAGATCGAGCGGGCGGCCGAATTCACCGAACTCGTCGCGGGATTTCTGAAAGAATGACGACGTCGATGAGTCCCACCGTCGCGGTTGTGGGGCCGGGGCGATCGGCACGGCCGTGACGGCGGCGCTGCACGAGGTCGGCCGTACACCGAGGATGTGTGGCCGCACGGCGCGGGAACGCCTGGAGCTGTATGCAGACGAAGATCGCGTCGTCGTGCCGGGGCCGGTGCGGATCGACCCGGCACAGGCCGGCGGAGCGGTCGACCTCGTTTTCCTTGCCGTCAAGTCGACGCAGGTTGCGGCGACGGCACCGTGGTTGAGGGCACTGTGCGGTGCGGACACCGTTGTCTGCGTCCTACAGAACGGCGACCGGCCGCTCGAATGGGACACCCGCAACGGTGTCGTGCAGCGTCGCGGACGGGCCCACGGCCTCCCGACGCCGATCAGCGATCTGGTGGTGCCACTCCTCGCAGCCGCCGGTGACGGACCCGGCTGACCCTGGCGCTCACGCGCCGGGTCACCGTCAGGATCGTTCGCGATGCCCGGTCAGGGTCGGCAGTCGGACCGGAGCGGCCATCCTCGGAGACACCGTCCTCGTTCGCGCGTCGGTAGCGTTGCGATGAGGTCGGGGAGCAGTGTCTGCGATAGTTCTCTGCCGTGCAGGGCATTCTCGCGGAGGTCTTCCTCGCTGCCGCAGGCGTTGTCGCGGGTGTGATCGGCACCGCCGGCGGCATCACGTCGCTCGTGGCATACCCTGCGCTGCTCGCCGTCGGCATCCCGCCGCTGGCAGCGAATGTGACGAACTCGGTCGCCCTCCTCGGAAGTGGACTCAGTTCTGCCCTGCGCGCCCGCCCGGACGTCGCGGGGCACGGTCGCACGATCCGCGCGTGGCTTCCGGCGTACGTGGCGTTGTCGCTGGCGGGAGCGGCGTTGCTCGTCATGACGCCTGGAGGGGTCTTCGACCGCATCGTGCCCTACCTCGTCGCGGCGGGGTCGCTGGTGCTGCTGCTCCAGCCGGCCATCAGCCGCTGGCAGCAACAGCGAGGGCAGGCACTCGCCCGGCCCGTGGTCGGCATCGCCGGCGGGGCCGTCGCGATCTACAACGGGTACTTCGGCGCCGGATCGGGGATTCTGGTGATCGTGCTCCTGTTGCTGACCACGGAACCCGTTCTGCACCGGGCGAATGCGTTGAAGAACATCATCCTCGTCGCGTCGGACGTGCTTCCCGCCGTGTTGTTCGCCGTCCTGGGGACCGTGGTGTGGCATGAGATGTGGCCGCTGGCGTTCGGCGCGGTCGTCGGCGGCCTGATCGGCCCTGCGGTGGCTCGCCGGGTACCCTCGGCGATTCTCCGAGTGCTGATCGCGCTGTGCGGTTTCACCCTCGCCGGTTACCTCTTTTTCGTGGCCTGAACCGGACGTCAGCTGAGGCTCAGGCCGGGGCCGAGTCTGCGTTGCGTGGCAGGCGTTGGGTGAGCACCAGGGTGCCGTCTTCGGTGATGGCGATCGTGTGCTCGGAATGGGCCGTGCGTGAGCCGTCGGCCGAGCGGATGGTCCAGCCATCGGGGTCGTAGGTGATCCGGTCGGTGGTGCGGGCGAACCAGGGTTCGAGTGCCAGGGTCATGCCCGCTCGGAGTTCGAGGCCGCGGCCGGC
>CAJCJE010000489.1 GCA_903970565.1 Candidatus Melainabacteria bacterium
CAGCACGACGTCCGTCGCGCATCCCGGCGGCCGACAGACCGTCAGCCGCGTCGTCGGCCATTCCACCCGCCGCGTCACCCCGTCGACCAGATTCACCGTGGGCCGGGTGACCTGGAAGTCGTAGTAGTCGTCCGGGTCGATCTCCGCCAACGGAGTGGCGTCCCAGCTCAACTGCAAATGCTCGATCGCTGTTGTCGCTGAGTCACCGGCGTCGTTCCATCCCTCGAATGCGGCGACCAACACCGGTTCGGTCAACTCAACTGCCTTGGTGGGCTGCTCCTTGCCCTGGTCAGGATCGGTCACGTGATCACCTCATCGGCTCTGCCGACTGTCTGCCTGGTGGCCAGCGGGCCCGCGCCCGGCACTGTGGCCGCTGCGCGCCCCGCGGTCAATGACGACCCTGCGTACTCGCTCACCCGGCAAGCCTACGACCGAGCGGCCCCTCCCGGAGACCGTAGGCTGTACACATGGTCAACCGCGTGTCGCCGAGCGGGACCGCGGCCGGTCCCCGCGCTGCTCGCCGGCCCTGCCGAACGCGGGTCTCGACCTCGCTCCCGTCGCTGGTGAACGGTAGTTTCGGCATCGAAAGTACCGAAGGTGCCGCAGGCGTCGAAGGTGCCTGCGGGCGTCGAACCGGCGAACGCGGTCGAATACGACATACGGTCGCCATTCGTGGGTCCGATCGGAGCCGACAACGACGTCGAATCCCCGTGAGAAGGAGGACATGTGACCCGACCGTCGCGGCAACCGAATCCCGCGCACGGCCAGGAACCCGACGGCTCGTCCTTACCGGCGGCCGTGCTGTGGGACATGGACGGCACCCTGATCGACTCCGAGAAGCTCTGGGACGTCTCCCTGCGCGAACTGATGGCGCACCTCGGCGCGGCCGAACTGCGCCAGGAGGTCCGGGAGGCGCTCATCGGCTCCAACATGCGGCACACCTGCGAGGTGCTGCTCGCCGAGGCCGACCGGCCGATCACCCCGGCCTCGGTCGCCGAAACCGGCCGGTGGCTCACCGAACGGACCCGGCAGCTGTTCGCCACCGACCTGCCCTGGCGTCCCGGCGCGCGCGAGGCCCTGGCCTCGGTCCGGGCCGGCGGGGTGCGCACCGCGCTGGTCACCTCGACCGAACGCGAACTCACCGAGGTCGCACTGGATACCATCGGCCGTGAGTTCTTCGACGTCACCGTCTGCGGGGACGAAGTGGACGGTCGCAACAAGCCCGATCCCTGGCCCTACCTGAGCGCCGCGCGCCTGCTCGGCGTCGACCCCCGGCGCTGCGTCGCGGTCGAGGACTCGGTCACCGGCTCGGCCTCCGCCGAGGCCGCCGGCTGCGTCGTGCTCGTCGTGCCCTGCGACGCCCCGGTGCCCTCGGGCCCCCGACGGATTCTGCGGGACTCCCTGGTTGGCGTTGACATCCGCGTGTTCGGTGAACTTCTCGCCGTCGGCGTCGGCTGACCCGTTCATGTCACATCGTGGGAGGTCGCCGGGTCGCCCGAACGGGGCAGCCGGGCGACTGGCAGGATTGCCGGCGTGAAAACGTTCGACGAGCTGTTCGCCGAACTCCGCGATCGTGCGGACCAGCGGCCCGCCGGATCGGCGACGGTGGCGGCACTGGATGCCGGTGTTCATGCGCAAGGCAAGAAGGTGCTCGAGGAGGCCGGCGAGGTGTGGATCGCCGCCGAGCACGAGTCCGACGACCGCGTGGCCGAGGAAGTGTCCCAACTGTTGT
The DNA here is from genome assembly GCA_903970565.1 of Candidatus Melainabacteria bacterium. GTDB lineage: Bacteria > Actinomycetota > Actinomycetes > Mycobacteriales > Pseudonocardiaceae > CAJCJE01. The sequence continues at coordinate 1,733 of CAJCJE010000489.1, forward strand.
ACCGGGTGCAGGTACTGCTGCTGGGCCGAGGCCTGAGCCTGGAGGACGTGTACCGACATCTGTGATCGATCTGCCCGGCACAGCCGACGTGATGGCCGATTCGATCATCAGGAGTACCCGCATGTTGCGAGTTGCCGTTCCCAACAAGGGCGCCCTTTCCCTGGCCGCCGCCGAAATGCTCACCGAGGCCGGCTACCAGCGCCGGTACGAGTCACGTGATCTGACCGTCCTGGACCAGAACAACGACGTCGAGTTCTTCTTCCTGCGTCCGAAGGACATCGCGATCTACGTCGGCTCCGGCGACCTCGACCTCGGCATCACCGGTCGCGACCTCGCGCTGGACTCCGGCGCCAAGGTGACCGAGCGGCTGGCACTGGGCTTCGGCCGGTCCACCTTCCGCTACGCGGCCCCGGTCGGTGCCGAGTGGACGGTCGCCGACCTCGCCGGCAAGCGGCTGGCCACCTCCTATCCGCGCCTGGTCCGGGAAAACCTGGCCGAACAGGGCGTGGCCGCCGAGGTGATCCGGCTCGACGGCGCCGTGGAGATCTCCGTGCAGCTCGGCGTCGCCGACGCGATCGCCGATGTCGTGGAGTCCGGCCGGTCGCTGCGCCAACACAACCTGGTCGCCTTCGGCGAGCCGATCTGCAAGTCCGAGGCCGTCCTCATCGAGGGCCTGGACCGACCGGACGACGGGGCGAAGGCCCAGCTCACCGCCAGGTTGAAGGGTGTCGTCGTCGGCCAGAACTACCTGATGATCGACTACGACTGCCCGAAGGTGCTGCTGGCCGAGGCGATCCAGCTCACCCCCGGTCTGGAATCACCGACCGTCGCGGCACTGGCCGACCCGGACTGGGTCGCGGTGCGGGCGATGGTGGCCCGCAAGGAGGCCAACCTGGTGATGGACGAACTCGCCGGTATCGGCGCCAAGGCCGTGGTCGCCTTCGACATCCGCTCCTGTCGACTCTGAGGGGCTGTGACCATGACCGATCCCGTCCTCGAAGTCGCCAGGCTCGACGTGCGGCCCGGCCAGGAAACCGCCTTCCAGCAAACGTTCGCGCTGGCCCGCTCCAGCATCGCGGCCTCACCCGGTTTCCTCGGTCTGGAACTGCGCCGCTGCACCGAAACCCGCAACCGCTACCTGCTACTGGTCCGATGGGCGAGTATCGACGACCATACGGTCGGCTTCCGCCAGGGCCCGAACTACGGTCGGTGGAAGGACCTGCTGCACCACTTCTACGACCCGTTCCCTGAGGTCGAGCACTACGAGACCGTCGAGTTGCCGTGACGATCAGCGCGGTCGTCTTCGACTACTTCGGCACCCTCACCCCGAGCCTGCGCCAGGCAGCCTCCGGCCGCAACCAGTCCGAACTGGCCGGCCTGCTCGGCGTTGACCCGGTGGCGCTGGACAACTGGTGGCAGGCCAGCTATCCGGATCGGTCCACCGGCCGGACGGGCGATGGCATCAGCACCATGCGGCTGTTGTCACAGACCCTCGGTGGGACCGATTCGGCGGATATCCTGCGCGCCGCGCAGGATATCCGGCTGGCCACCTACGCGCGGATGAGCACCCCGCGCGTGGACGCCGTCGAGGTACTGACCGCGTTGCGCGCGCGGGGCCTGCGGATCGGCGTGCTCAGCGACTGCTCACCCGAACTTCCCGAACTGTGGCCGACGCTGCCACTGGTGTCCCTTGTGGACGATCCGGTGTTCTCCAGCGTGGTCGGCGAACGCAAACCGCACCCCAGTATGTACACGACCGTGTGCGCGACATTGGGCGTCACCCCGGCGGACTGCCTCTACGTCGGCGACGGCGGCAGCGGCGAACTCACCGGCGCGACCAGGTTCGGGATGCGCGCGGTGCTGATCGCCGACGAGAACTGGACGGGCGCGCACCGGTTCGACACCGACGACTGGCACGGCGAAACCATCCACAACCTGGCCGACGTCCCCGGCCTGATTCCGTAGCCGAGCACGGTCAACCCGAGACCGACCAACGGAATCCGACGAACGGCCGCGACGCGCTCGGCCGCGATGCGCTCGGCCGCTAACGGCGCCGGATCAACAACTCCTGCGCGCCCCGCCCGACCTGACCAACCTGATCGTGCAGCACGCTGGTTGCCGTTCCGAACCCGTTCGGGCCGATCGCGGTGTTCGCGTCCAACCCGATCCACTCGCCGTCCGGCTCGCGCAGGACATGCACGGTCAACTCGGTGTTGATGAACATCCACTCCCGGATGTCCAGCCGGTTCGACAGCCCGTTCCCGGAATCCGCGACCGCCATCAGCCGCTGCAACCCGTCGGGCTCCTCACCGTCCACCAGTGACACCCGCTGCCGCACCCAGGCCGCCGCCGGGCCAGGCTCGGCGAAGTTTCCGTGAACGGACAACCACTCCATCGCGCTCAGATAGCCGTCGACCCAGCTCTCCGGCGCGTAGATCCGTGTCGCGTTCGCCATCGGCGCCATCGGCTCGGCCACTCCACCGGCCACCGAGGAGGTGTCGCTCGCCGTGATCCGCCACGCCGTCGCCCTGGCCACCGTCCGACCGGCCGCGACCAGTTCGGCGCTGACCATCTCCACCGCGCGGCCCGGCCGCTCGACCGTGCCGCGCACCTGGAGTTCGGTCACCGGAACCGGTCCGAGGATCTCCACGGTGATCCGCGCCAGTCGCAGGTCATCGCGCGGCGCGCAGCGCTGTATCGCTCTGGTCAGCAGGGCGGACGGCGGTCCCAGATGCTGGTGCTCGGCCGACCACGGCCCCACCGTGTGCTTCGTCGAGACGAACCGGTTCTCGCCGAGCGGCAGGTAGAACGCCTCCGTCAGTGCGTCAGTCATGCCCTTGGCCTCAGTCCGCCCGGTCCAACACGGTCTCCCCGGCGTTCTCGCTCGGTTCCGGCCATCCCGGATAGGGCGGTGGGGTGCCACCGAAGGCCGGGCAGAGCGCCTTGTGGTCGCACCAGTCGCACAGCTTGCTCGGATTCGGCCGGAACTCCCCGGTTTTGCCGGCACGCAGGATCGCCACCCACACCGCGTCCAGGGTGCGCTCGAAACGCAGCAACTCGGCCTCGTCCGGCGTGTAGGCCAAGGACTGCTGGTCGGCCAGGTACATCAGCCGCAACTGCCGAGGCACGACGCCGCGCAGCCGGTAGATCGCCAGCGCGTAGAACTTCATCTGGAACAGCGCCTTGGCCTCACCGATCTCCCTCGGCGACGCCCCGGTCTTGTAGTCGACCACTCGGATTTCCCCGGTCGGCGCGACATCCAGCCGGTCGATGAAACCGCGCAGCAGCAAACCCGATTCCAGCTCGGTCTCCACCCGCAGCTCGCAGGACTCCGCGTCGAACCGGCGCGGGTCCTCCAGACCGAAGTACCCGTCCAGCAGCGTGCGTGCAGAGGCCAGCCACTCGGCCAGGTCGGTGTCCGCCGCGCCGTCGAACAATACGCTCAGCTCGGGCCGCTCGACCTGGAGATCGGTCCAGACAGCCGGCAACAGCCCCTTGGCCCGCTCCGGATCACGCTCGGCCGCCGGCAGCCCGAACAGCCGCTCCAGTACCGAGTGCACCACAATGCCCCGGACCTGCGCCCGCGTCGGCGTCTCCGGCAGCCGGTCGACCGCGCGGAAGCGGTAGAGCAGCGGACACTGCTTGAAGTCGCTGGCCCGAGAGGGCGACAGCGCCGGCCGTCGCCGAACCGCCGTCGCGACCGCTCCCGCGTCCGTACCGCTGCCAGCGGAATCGGTGGCCGGCGCGCCGTCCGTCCCGCTGTTGCTCTCCGTCTCGGCCACACCCCGCAGCCTAGGGGAGCCCACCGACAACCTGCCGACCCGGCACGCCCACCGCCGACCGCGGGCCGACCGCGGGCAGTCGTCAGATTGGGCCGAATGGCCGATCGTCACGATCTACGTCCGATGTTTATTTTGGACGTGCCGTCTTCGTGCGGGGCGGCACGGCAGAGCCGGTTGGCTACGACCCGGCGACCGCCGAGGTTCCTCACGGTCGACCCAGACGTACTGGAGACTGGCGCGCCCTACGCTGACACGGGTGACGATCCGCTGAACGCCACAGAGCTTACCGGGTTGTGCTGGTCTCTGTTTCAATGGGCGTTCGATGCGGCGAGCGCGGTCGGGAATGCCACATCCGATGCATATCACTGGGTAAAATGTTTCCATCAGTGCGAC
>CAJCJE010000490.1 GCA_903970565.1 Candidatus Melainabacteria bacterium
GTGCAGGTGCACCACATCCAGCCAGTCCCACGGACGGTGCTCCAGCAACCAAGCAAGCGTGGCGTCACGCGGCACCGCGAGCCCGTCCACGGTGGTGCCGTTGAGGATCTGGATGCCGTCGCCGTGCAGCTTGCGGGCGTACGGGGTCCGGCCGGGGACGTGGACGACGCGGACCGCCGTCACCGTCGGCCCCCAGCCGAGGTGAGGACGACGAGTTGAGTCGTCAGCCCGCCCCCACCGTCATCGCTACGGGTCAACTCGAAGCGCTCGATGGTCACCGGGAAGTTCGCCACGAACGCCCTGAACTCGGTCCGGGTCCACTCCCGCACATGGGAGAGATTGAAGGGCGGCCCCAGGTGGTCGGCTCCGGCGCGCTTGTCCCGTGCCGGAGTGGACAGCACCGCGCACGCCGCGCCCTGGTCCAGCAGCCAGCAGATCAGTCGCATTGCCGGACGTGGGTCGACGAGGTGCTCCAGCACGTCCGAGCACACCACGACCGACCGGGCGATCACCTCGGTGTCCAGCGGCAACGTCGTCGCCGCCTCCAGGTCCGCGTCCAGCCACTTCCCGACCACCAGGTTTTCCCTGCACCAGTCGATGTTCCGGCCGAAGTCCACGCCGATGATGTCGAGATCCGGGTCCTGCTCGCGCAGGCCCGCGAGCTTGCCCGCGCGTCCGCAACCCAAGTCGATGACCGCGCGGCGGCCATGTTTGCGTGCCAGCGCGAGAGTCTCCGGGTACACGTCCGGCTGCCAGGTGAGTCCCGAGTTGTCTTCGTCCACGAAGTACTCGGGCGGAACCCGCTGAACGTAACTGGACGTCAGGTAGTGCAGATTGGGATCGAGGTCCATGTGCTCACGCGCTTTCGTCACGGGCGGTGGGGATGTTGGGCAGGGCGGCGCCGCTGCGGAGGATGTCCTCGGCCAGCGCCGTGCCCTCCAACAGCGACGCGGCGAGTCCGCTGAGCACGAGCAGGTGCGCGGCGTTGAGAGCGACGAGGACGCGGTGGCTGTCCAGTCCACGTCCGGCCAGCAGCTCGCCGGTCCGCTCGATAGCCTCCTGTGGCCCGTCCGGCGTCGGCAGATCACTGGGAAGGTAGGCAGGCACCAGGTTTTCGGCCGCCTGAACCTCGACGGCACCGACCTCCCCGCTACGCACCCGGCACCAGCGCAGCTCGCCGGATGGCCCGATCTCGTCCAGGTAGTGGCCGCTGGGTAACCGCGTGCTCAGCACGTCCACCTGCTCCATCCCGAAACGGCGCAGCACCTGCGCGGCCACGTCCACACGCGGATGCGACAACCCGAACACGGTGATGTCACCCATGACCGGGCTCGCCAGCGGGGCCAACCCGAAGCTGAACGGGTTCGGCGCATGGAAGCGTCCGCCGTACAGCCGGTCCAGGACAGGGATCTCCGGCTCGATCGCCACAAACGCGAACCCGGACGCGGCCAGGTCGGCTCGCACACCCGCCGCCGTGCGGTGCTCCCGGAGACCGAGTGAACGCACCAGGTCACGGGAACCCAGAGCCGACGAGGTGGCCGCCGAGCCCACCTTGATCACCCGCGCACCAGCGGCAGCCGCCACCAGCGCGGCAGGCGTGGAGACATTGAGCGTCCGCACGCCCTTCTTGCCGCTGCCCGCCAGCATGAGCACCGGGCGGTCACCACCCCGAACCACCTCGGCGGGCACCCGCTCGTCCACCGACAGGGCACTCCGGAGCAACGCCTCCACGTCCTCAGCGACCGGTCCGCGCGCCATCACCGCCGTCATCAGCGAGCCCAGCACCACGTCCCGCGTCGGCGCGGCCAAGTCGACGCTGGCCTGGAACGCCTCGGCAAGGACAGCGGACGCCGCATGATCACCTACGGCGATCCGAGTCAGCACCGCACGAACGGCGGCGGGCAAGTCATCGCCTCGGGAAACGGACACCACCCGATCGCTGGCCCACTGGGACATCCGCACCGTGGACACCCGCTCTGCTGACCCATGAGCGCCGTCCCCGTTCCCACCCTGCTCGTGTGTCACTCTTCGAGTTGATCTGGTCACTACTGCAACACTATTGGGTGACACAGCGCGCCTTGCGCCCGCTCCTGCCGTGTTACACGAACGGAGCAGTCAAGGTGCCGCCGCAAGACGGTCCATCCCCGGCGGCGGTCGCCGCTCCTATGCCGAGACGGTGCCGATGATCCGCACCATAGCCGCGTCAGCATCGGAGGATCGGGGCCGGAGCAAGTCGTCCAGCTCCTCCAAGGTGACGCGGAGCTGGCGGGCGAGGTCGGGGCGTTGCCAAGGCTGGGGAAGCTGCTCACCGCGCTCCCATCGGCCGACGGTGGTGCGATCAACGCCCAGCGCCTCGGCCAGAGCTTCTTGGGTGAATCCGGCGACCACGCGGCGATTTGCCAGTGGTCGCAACGATCGGGCCACTGTCACGTCACTCCCACCTCAGCCGTGCTTGGTGATCGGCCACACCCGCCGTCAGCATCGGACCGATGATCCGTTCGCAGTCTCGACAGCGCGGATGCGGCAGGGCGCTGCCGGTCCATCCGAGCGCGGGCGCGCCGCAGGCTGCCCAGAGCACGATCACGTCGCCGAAGTCGGTGCCGCTCGGGGCCTCGGGGATGGCGTGTAGGAGCCGCCGGAACAACCCAGGCAGCCACAGCACGCCATCGGCCAACTCGGCGCGGCCGGTCAGAAGTGCTCGTCATCGTCGGCGGGCGTGGCCGCATCCGGGTTGAACCACACCAGGCGAGCCCGAATGTGACTGCCGAACTTGAACAGGCCCAGCGCGCTCTCCGGCGTCGGCAGGCTCATCCGCTGCCCACGTGTCACCGACACGACCTCGGCGTGATCGGCGAACGCCATGCCCCACGCGACGATCTGGCCGTCTACGCGCTCGCCGTACTCCTGCACTACCGCGAACAGGCGAGGGGCCTCATCGGCCACCATTTCTTCCATGATCGCCGCGAACTCCGGCTCGTCGCACAACGGCGTCATCCCGGCAGGATCGGGTACGAAGGCATCCAGCGGGTGGCGGTATTTGCGCTGGCCAGGTCCGTGCTGCCGGTCAGTGCGGGTGAATGTGGCTGTCATGGAGTGCCTCCGTTCGTTGACGGTTCTTCGGCGGGCATCGGCGCGGCGATCGGGCTGTCCCCGCCCACGCGCCAACGCTGGTCGTCGGGGATGTGCGTGCCGTAGAGCACCAAGCAGATGGGGCAGAACACGCGAGGCAGGGTGCGTTCGACGTGGCGGACCGGGACCGAGTGATCGCACAGTGCCTGATAGAACGCCCGCGTCTGATCGCTGATCTGGGCCGTGGGGAAGGCGTGCCACGTGGCGTCATAGGCCGACATGAGCCATTCGACATGGGGCACGGGCGCGTTCACCGGGCACCGTCCAGCCGGTTGTCCTCGCCCGCCTGGTGGGGCTGGGCGTAACGGCGGGGCAGCTCACCGGAGGGCGTGTCGGCGCTGGTCAGCAGCCAGTCCAGAGCGTTGACGGCGTGGCCGAAGCGGTGTTCGATCACCGGGCCGTGCCAGTCGGGTCGGCGGTAGTCGAAGGTGGCCTCGGCGCGCACG
>CAJCJE010000491.1 GCA_903970565.1 Candidatus Melainabacteria bacterium
TCGGACCTCGACCGACGACGCCACCCACCGACCTGCTCTACGACTTCGACTATCGGCAGACCGTGCTGCTTGACCGGTTGGCGGCTCTCGACGCTGGGCCAGACCTGCGTCGCGACGACCCCGTCGTCGGCGCCTGGAGCGAATTGACTCGTGAGTCCATGAGCTACCCCGAGGAACACGTCTACAGCGATGGAACGTCCGATTGGTCACCGCCCTCGTGGCGAGTCCCCTTCGACCGCGCCTGGCTGACCGTCGTGGCGCTGGCCGATGCGGTGTTGGTACGTCGGCACGGCGGGTGGCCGACCGGTACCCCGATCCTGGTCGAGAACAGTGCCGATGGTGCCGGCGAACCCATCCTGGCCGACGTCCGAGCGCCGTACTGGGTGTTTGACCACGACAGGCGAGCGGTGACGGGTCTCGCGGGGTATTTCATCGCGCCTTGGCGTCCGTGGCCGTACCTGATGTCTGAGGATCAATCCGAGCCCGTGCCCGCCGACCGCATCCGACTCGACACCGCTCCGGCGGAGGCTCGCCACAAGCGCAGACGGTAGCGAGCGTTCGTCTGCGAGCGAACGCTTCCCTGTTCTCAGGTCATCCGCATCCGCGCGGTCCGCGCTGCCTGGCCCCGCTACGACGGCGCGGCGGCCAGGGCACGTCAACCACGGCACTGCACGAGCACAGGATCAACGTGTGGCCGAGAACGGCTACCAGAGCCCTTTGGGTTCGTTCGGGCGGACCGCGTTCGGCAGGGCAGCCGCGGCGAGCAGGCGATCCCAGGTCAAGCCACCATCCTCGACGAGCCTGCACAGCAATTGCCAGGTGCACCACGTGTCATAGCTGGCTCGGTGATGCCCGGCGGCGGCGAACCTGCCCGGGTCAAGATCGGCGTGGGCGATCAGCGCGGCGAGGCCGTAACCCTCCGCCAGGTCGGGCCAGACGTGCTTGGCCAGCCGGACGGTGTCCAGCACCGCGGGCGGGACCCAGCCGGGAAGATGCGCGCCGAGCACGCGGTGCTCGACCGAAGCGTGATGCGCGACGAGCACGCGGTCGGCCAGCAACGCGGCGATCTCGCCGGCCATGGCGGACCAGGGTGGGCAGTCCGCGACGTCAGCATTGCTGATGCCGTGGACCTGACGGGTCACCAGGGCGGCGATCGAGGTGGCGGGGCGGATCAGCCAGGTCCGCAGATCGGTCTCAGCAGCACCCACGTCGGCCGGGAGCGCAGCGATCTCGATGATCTCTGGCGGGTGTCGGCCGTTGCCCTCGACATCAACCACGGCGAGGCGGCGGCCACGCAAGGCGGCGGGAATCATGGCCGACATAGGCCACCATCATACGGACGAGCCCAGCGCGACCGAACCAGGTTAGAGCGCCCCGGTGGGGGCGTCCCGGGCGAGCAGCCATGCCTGGATCCCGATGATCGTTCCAGCGCCGAGAAGTTCGTTGCCCGCGAGCAGTTGACGCGCCCGGTCCGCGGGAACCCACTCGAGTCTGCCGGTTTCTTCGGTGTCGGTCGGCTCGCCGATGTGTTCGGCGCTCTGCCACAGGAACACATCTGTGCGCGACGTGACCATGCCGGGCATCGGCTCGAAACTGGCCAAGTGCGTGGGTTCGCCGACAGGGCGCCATCCGCTCTCTTCGATGGCTTCGCGCTCGGCCGCGGCGGCAGGCGTCTCGCCGTGCTCCACGATCCCGCCGAGCAGTTCGTAGCCCCACGCGTCGATCGCGAACCGGTGCCGGTGCAGCATCAGGACTTCGTCGCGGTTGTTGGCCAGCAACGCGATCGCGACGGTGTCCAGGCGCACCACGTGGTGCTCGAAACGGTCACCGTTGGGTGCTTGGACCTCGACGAGGTCAAGCCTGACCCATCGATTGTCGTAGACCGTGCGCGTGCCGAATGTTTGCCACGCCCCAGGATGCGTCACCATGCCAGCGAGTCTCCCACCGTCTACTGCTTGGTTCTGAGTTTCAACCGCCGTTCGATTGTGGCACGCGCTTTCTCGTGGTCGGCGCGGTGGGGGTCCATGATCCAGACGTCGTCGGTAAACGGGTGGAATCCGATCGACGCCCAGGTCCGGCGAACGCGGGCGAGGGCTGGTTGGAGTATCGCTGGATCATGGCGCGTTTTCTCGTCCAGGTCGATGGGGAACGGATAGACCGCCACCACCCGCGGCGCAGCCGCTATCCACATCAGCAGGCGAGAGATCAGCAGGCGCCCCACCCCGCCCAGCCCGCGCCAGGTCGGCGCCATCTCGGCCCGATCGATGATGACGACCTGGTGGTCGCCCACTGACCGGAGTTGGTCCTCCAGGTCGGAGGAGAGCAGCAACGCCCCGTAGTGGGTTCGCTCGTGTCCGAACAGGACGGTGAATTCTGCGTAGTCAGCGCTGCGCGCATCAAGGGCGCCGGCGACATCGCCCACTTTCCCAGGTCGATCACCAGCCCCCACGCACGGAAAATGACGAGGTCGTATCCGCCCGCCGCGTCGTTGAGTGCGACGGTGGCCAGCGCCAGATCCGGGTCCTCCTCCCACCACCCGGTTCCGTCAGGGCCTGGCCACATCGACAGGGTTACCTGCGCGTGCCACTCCAGCACGCCCGGGTCGGTGTCGGCGGCTCCGACGAGCGTTGCCTGGCTGGTGACCTCGAACTGGACCTGCTCAAGCTCGGCCAGCAGCTCCCGCACCCGAGCACGGTCGCCAGCATCATCGCCTGCCATACCGAGCACGCTAGCCCGCTCCGCTGCGGCGCACGACCGCACAGCCTGCTCGACGCCGGCACCGGCCGCGCTCGGCCGCGCGAGAATGCCGTTGGGATTGGTCGTGCGAGGATCGTGACATCTCGAGCCGCAGTCCAGCCATGACAGGAGGTCCTCGGTTGCCGACTCCGAATGACGCGGGCTGGCGGGCGACCATCCCGGCGGACCCCGCTCTCGACCAGTGGTGGACCGTCGCGACCGAGCGGCGGGTCTTGGTAGTGGCAACCACGGTCACCAGCCTGCTGCGGCTGCTGGCGCTGCTCCCAGTCGTCGAACACGACCTGCGAATCCAGGTCGTGTTCACGCGCGACGTCGAATCGCCGACAGTCCTCTCCGGTGGTGCCGCGGAGGCGGTGGCTGCCGTGCGCGGCGTCGAGATCACCTGGCAGCAGGCCCAGGACCTGCGGTGGGATCTGATCCTCACCGCATCCGAGACCGACCGCGTCCACCTACTCGCCGGTCCGTGCGTCCTGGTCTCGCACGGTGCCGGCTACAACAAGATCGACATGGTGCACCGGTCTGTCGCCGGCTTCGGCCGGGTGCGGCTGATCAACCAGGGCACGGTGGTGCATGCCGCCATCGGGCTCTCGCATCCCGCGCAGCGCAGCATCCTGGCTGCGTCCTGCCCGGAAGCATCGGACCGGGCGCAGGTCATCGGCGACCCGAGCCTAGACGTGATGCTGGAAAACCGGCATCGACGTCTCCGCTATCGCGACGAACTCGGCATCGGTGACCGCCGACTCGTCGTGCTGACCTCGACCTTCGGCAGCGCCTCCCTGCTGGGCCATCAGCCCGATCTCCCGCAGCGGGTCGTCGCCGCGTTGGATCCCGACCGCTACGTCTGCGTTGTGCTGACCCATCCCGCCATCACCGCGGTCCACGGCCAGCAGCAGCTACGCACGTGGCTGGCCCCAGCGGAAGAACTCGGCATGATCACGCTGGCGGCTGGGCAGCGGTGGGAGCCGATTCTGCTCAGCGCCGACTGCGCCCTTGTCGATCAAGGCTCCATCGGTGTGTACGCCACCGCGCTCGACCTGCCCCTGATCACGGCCGGCGGCCATCCCTCCCTCATCCTGGAGAACACCGTCGTCGCCGAACTCGCGAAACGCGCTCCGTCGCTGTCCCTGGACCACGACATCCAGGACCAGGTCGACACAGCCATCACGTCGCACCAACCCGGCGAGTACGCCGATCTCGCCGAACGGGCGTTCGACGGTCCCGGCAGCTTCGCCGCACGGATGCGGGCGCTGTGCTACCGGCTGATGAACCTCGCCGAGCCCGATACTCCCGCCGAGCTCGGGCTGCTGGACGTGCCGGTCGTGTCGTTGTCCCGGCCGGCCGCGTTTACCGCTGCGGTCGGCGGTGGCCTGCTCGACGTCGAGGTCCACCGGAGAGCCGCCACGGCAGGCTCGTGCGAGTGGCCTGCGGGCGCCGACCCGCACTTGCTGGTGGACGCAGTGGATGGTCCGGTCGCGCTGTTGCGCCGCGCCGACGTGGTCTATTCCGACCATCCGGCACGCCGTAGCCCTGGCCAGATCCACGACTGGGCGGCGGCGGTGTTCCGGACCTGGCCTGCGGCACAGATGGCGGCGCTGGTGGTCGACACCACCCGGTGCCAGGTGATCGCCCGGGACGCCACCTCGTGTGAGCTGCTGATCGAGGCCGACCGGGGGCAGGACGGTCGGGCGCCGAACGCGCTCACCGCGGCGTCGTGGGCCTACGTCCGACACCAGCACGGTGAACCGCTAGAGGGCGTGCACCACGCTCGACTCGGCCCGCACCGCTGCACGATCGTGGGACGTCCCATCTCCGGATGACCGCGCGGCGGCGGCCCGCGCGGTTCGGATGGCCGCAGCGACCCGGCGATGATGTCTTCGCGCGCACCGCCGTCGGCGTTGTGCAGGGGTCAGGACGCGGCAGATTCGTCGAGTGGGCTCGATCTGGACGGACGGCCGGTACTGAGCGTAACCCGTTGCGGCCAGCGCCTTTCGCGCGATACCTGGCCGCGTCCGCCGCCCCGAACACGTCGACGAGAGTGTGCCCGTGGATCGGGCTGATGGCGATGCCGATGGCAACCGTGCGGTGGCGGGTCAGTTCAGCGCTGTTGACGCCCGAGGGCATGGCGGTATCGGCGATCCGGCGCGGATCCGTTCGGCGATCGCCTCCGCGTGCTCGGTGGTCGTCTGTGAAAGGAGCACAACGACATCCTCGCCGCCGTGCCAGCCGACCAGATCACCCTCGCGGACTCCGGTTTTTCAACATATCCGTGACATCTTTCAGCCACCGGTCGCCTTCCCTGTGCCCGAACCGATCGTGGATGGGTGTGAGGTGCTCCGGGCCCACCATGAGCAGGCTGGTGCTGGCGTTGGCGTGCCGGGCGCGGATCCAACTCGTGGCCGGCGGTTGTCTACCCGCCCGGCCAACTGGAAGTGGCCTCCAGGGAGTACACGGTCGATGAGGCGGCTGGCGCCTCGCACCCCCGGCGGCCGGCATCGGGTGCTGGGGGTCTATTCGGTCAGACCAGCCGCGAGGGCTTGCACGACGTCAGCCCAGGACCCTCCTGTGGCCTCGGCAACCATGTTGATCAGCAATGAATCGACGACGAAATGCGCATCCAGCTGACGGCTACCGAATTCGGTATACCACCGCACCACGTCCTGAATGGCTTGTTCCGCTCCGTGGGGCGCTGGTCTGGTGAACCGCAGCGTGAACGTGTGGGGGTGAGAGACCGCGTCGATCAACGCCATCGTGGTATCAGGGTCGTGCCCCTCACCAGCGAGAGTCAAGGTGCGCAACCACTGGTCCATCATGTCCCGTTGAGTAGGGCACGCGTCCAGACTCGAATGCTGCCCAGACGTGCGCCGCCATCGCCATTTCACCGCGTCAAGCTACCCGCACCCGCCCGCGCGTGGTGGTGCGTGGCTGGACCGCCCGGCAGCGGCGGCTATCTCACCGCCTTTGGCCTGTTCCGGATCGCCAGCGTGCACCGCGCGCACGGACTGCCGCCGAGCTACGCCCGGCGGGTCACGTTCGAGAGCTGCCCACTCATCGCGGTGTCCTCTCGTTCGACATCGTCCACTTCGAACAGAGGCTGGAGCAGCACGCTGCTGTGTGGGCGACCCACCGATCTTGAAGAGCGAGAGAAGCAACCCAACGCCCCGGATGTGTGCGTGCAGGTCAGCGGATCTCGTCAGCCCGGTCGACGTCTACCGCCGCCCCCATTGCCTGGCCGAGCGACGCGGCGCGGCTAATAGTCGTCGTGTTCCGCGATCGTCAGGATGTGTCCGATCAGCGTGGCCATCTGCACGAACGAGGCCATCCGTTCGTCGTCTCCGGACACGTCGGTTGTGGTGCTGGCGGTCCTGCGCTGCCGCCTTTCGCGGTCCGCGTCGGCCTTGCGGATCGCTCGGGCGGTCTCCAGCAACGGGTGCTGTCGACGATCGCCAGCCGGGTGCTCGCCACCGTCAACGTAGTGCAGCCGCTCCTCGATCAGGTCAAGCCACACGTTCATCACGGTGGACAGCCCATGTTCGCCATGCACCGCCACCATGGCCGAGGCGTAGCGGGTCATCGCGTCACGGTGTCCGGAGGCCGCGGCGGCGGCGATGGCCGCGGCACGCCGACACAGCAACGCCTCGGCTGGCGGGAAGTGGTCGACGTGCAGGAGCAGCGCTGCGCGCAGCCGGGCCGCGCCGCCCACGTCCTCCAGTACCGCGTGCACGGCGCGCGCCAGCGGATAGAGCTCGTCGGCCACGGAATGCTCCGCCGGGTGGGCTGCGGTACAGACAACCCACGTCACTTGAGCCGTCACCGTCGCGGTGTCATCACCGGTCAGCACGGCATCCAGGTACACGCGCAGTGCCGAGCCGTCGGGAGCGACCTCGCTGGGGGTTTCACAGGTCGCCAGAACGATCGCAGCCCATCGCTTGACCAGCCAGAGGAGTTGCATGTCGTCGTCGGCGGCCAGGCGCTGGAGCTGGTCGAGGAAGGTGTCGGTATCGGTTGCTGCCGCCGCGGCGATCACGGCAGCGGCTCGCGGACCGCCGTCGCCG
>CAJCJE010000492.1 GCA_903970565.1 Candidatus Melainabacteria bacterium
CGGCGACGGCGGTCACCACCCTGCCGGAGATCGCCGGCGGCACCGTGCTGATCACCGGCGGTACCGGTGCCCTCGGCCAGCGGGTCGCGCGGTGGCTCGCCGAGTTCGGCGTGGCCCGCGTGGTGTTACTCAGCCGACGCGGCGCGGACGGCCACGGCGTTGCCGAGCTTGCGGAGTACTTCGGCGCCCGTGGCATTCGCCTGGAGATCGTTGCCTGTGACGTCGCCGATCGCCTGGGACTTGCCAAGGTGGTGGACCGGATTCAGTCCTCCGGCGCCACGCTGCGCGGGGTGATCCACGCCGCCGGGGTGGTGAAGAACTGTCTGGCCGAGGAGCTGTCCTGGCCGGAATTCGTTGAAGTGGCGCGGACCAAGGTCGTCGGCGGCTGGAATCTGCATGAGGTGACCCGCGATCTCGATCTCGGCCTGTTCCTCCAGTTCTCCTCGATCGCCGGGGTGTGGGGCTCTGGCGCGCAGAGTGCCTACGCCGCCGCGAATGCTTTCCTCGACGGGCTCGGCGCGTACCGGCGCCGGCTCGGTCTGGCCGGTTCCTCGGTCGCCTGGGGGCCGTGGGAGGGCGGCGGGATGGTGTCCGACGGCGAGATGGTCGACCAGTTGCATCGGCGCGGCCTCGCGCGGATCGCGCCGGAGATCGCGTTGGCCGCGCTCGCCCGCGTCGTCGAGGACGGCACCGGGATGACCGTGGTCGCCGACATCGACTGGTCCCGGCTCACCGCGTTGTTCTCCACGGCCGGTATGGCCCAGTTGTTCCACGAGATCCCGGAGGCCAGGGCCGCGCTGGACACCACGGCCGTTGGCCCGGCCACGGGCGTCGCGCAGACCGATCTTTCCGCCCGCCTCCTCACCCTGCCGTCCGTCGAGCGGGAACGAGTGGTCCTCGACCTGATCCACGAACACTGCGCCGTGGTCCTCGGCCACCACGACGGCATGGACTTCGAACTGGAACGGCCCTTCCGCGATCTCGGCTTCGACTCGCTGACCGCGGTCGAGTTCCGCGACCGGTTGCGCGCCGCGGCCGGGGTGGCACTGCCGGCCTCGGTGGTGTTCGACTTCCCGACGCCTCGCGAACTCTGCGCGCAACTGCTCGTCCGGCTGTTGGGCGACTCGGCGGACAAGGCGCCGGTCACCGTGGTTGCCACCAACGTGAGCGAGGAACCGGTGGTGATCGTCGGCATGGCCTGCCGGTTGCCGGGCGGCGTTTCCTCGCCGGCGGATCTGTGGTCGCTGGTCGACACGGGTGGCGACGGCATCGGCTCGTTCCCGGCCGATCGCGGCTGGGGTTTCTCGGCCAGCGGCGGTTTCATCGACGGGGCCGGGGAGTTCGACGCCGGATTCTTCGGTATCTCCCCGCGCGAGGCGCTGTCGATGGACCCACAGCAGCGGCTGGTGCTGGAATGTTCCTGGGAGGCGCTGGAGCGGGCCGGGATCGACCCGGTTTCGTTGCGGGGCAGCGAATCCGGCGTCTTCATGGGCGCGACCTACTCCGGTTACCAGGCGGCGGTGGAGGCTTCGGCCGAGCAGGCCGCGCACGGTTACGGCCTGACCGGTTCGGCGCCCAGCGTGGTGTCCGGACGGGTGGCGTACGTACTCGGGCTGGAGGGTCCGGCGATCTCGGTGGACACCGCGTGTTCCTCCTCCCTGGTGGCGCTGCATCTGGCCGCGCAGGCCCTGCGCCGGGGCGAGTGCTCGCTGGCCCTGGCGGGCGGGGTCACCGTGATGGCCACGCCGGGGGCGTTCATCGAGTTCGGCCGGCAGGGCGGTCTCGCCTCGGACGGGCGGTGCAAGGCCTTCGCCGACGAGGCGGACGGCACCGGCTGGTCCGAGGGCGTCGGGGTGCTGGTGGTCGAGCGGTTGGCCGACGCGCAGCGGCTCGGGCATCGCGTGCTCGCGACGATCAGGGGTTCCGCGGTGAACTCCGACGGTGCCTCGAACGGGCTGACCGCGCCGAGGGGGCCCTCGCAGCAGCGGGTGATCACCAGTGCTCTCGGCGACGCCGGCCTGTCGGCCGGTGAGGTCGACGCGGTGGAGGCGCACGGCACCGGCACGAAGCTGGGCGATCCCATCGAGGCGCAGGCCCTGCTGGCGACCTACGGCCAGGACCGGTCCCGGCCGCTGTGGCTGGGCTCGGTCAAGTCGAACATCGGTCACACCCAGGCGGCGGCCGGCGTCACCGGGGTGATCAAGATGGTCGAGGCCATCCAGCACGGCGTGTTGCCCAAGACCCTGTACGCGGACAATCCGTCGTCGCATGTGGACTGGGCGGCCGGCGCGGTGACCCTGCTGACGCAGGCGCAACCCTGGCCGGACACCGGCCGTCCGCGCCGGGCGGCGGTGTCCGCGTTCGGGATCAGCGGCACCAACGCGCACGTGATCGTGGAACAGGCGCCGGAGAACCCGGTCGCGCAGCGGCCCGCCGCCACCGACGCCGTGCTGCCCTGGGTGATCTCCGCGCGGGACGACGCCGGCCTCACCGAGCAGGCGGCCCGGCTGGCCGGGATCGCGCGGGAGTTCCCGGCACCGGAGATCGCCTGGTCGCTGGCGCGCTCCCGAGTGGGTCTCGGGCGGCGTGCGGTGGTGCTCGGGGCCGACGCGGCCGAACTCCGCGCCGGCCTGGCCACCCTGGCCGAGGGCGGTAGCGGCCCGAACCTGGTGCGCGGCGAGCCGGGCAGTGGACCGCTGGCAATGGTGTTCACCGGCCAGGGCGCGCAGTGGGCCGGGATGGGCGTGCGGCTGTATGCCCGCTATCCCGTCTTCGCCGACGCCCTCGACGAGATCTGCGCCCATTTCGACGTCCTGCTGGACCAGCCGCTGCGCGAGGTGATCTTTACCGGCGGGGACCTGCTCGACCGGACCGAGTACACCCAGCCCGCGCTGTTTGCCTACGAGGTCGCGCTGTTCCGGCTGTTGGCCTCCTTCGGCGTGACCCCCGACTACGTGATCGGCCACTCGATCGGTGAACTCGCCGCCGCGTACGTGGCCGGGGTGTGGTCCCTACCGGATGCCTGCCGGCTGGTCGCGCGGCGTGGGCTGCTGATGCAGGCGCTGCCGGCCGGTGGCGCCATGATCTCGCTCCAGGCCACCGAGGCGGAGGTGCTGCCGCTGCTGCGGGACCGGGTCGACCTGGTGGGCATCGCCGCGGTGAACGCGCCGGACGCGGTCGTGGTGTCCGGCGACGCGGCCGTGGTGTCCGAGATCGCCGAGGTGGTGGCCGGTTGGGGCCGGAAAACTAGGCGTTTGCGGGTCAGCCATGCGTTTCACTCACCTCATATGGACGCCATGATGGCAGATTTCGCCCGGTCCTCGGCGGAGGTGGACTACCACCCGCCGCAGTTGCCGCTGGTGTCCGACCTGACCGGAACACTGGCCGAGGCCGAGCACCTGTGCTCCGCCCAGTACTGGGTTTCGCATGTCCGCCAACCGGTCCGGTTCGCGGACGGCATCGCGCACCTGGCGCAGCGTGGCGTGACCCGGTTCGTCGAGATCGGACCGGACGCGGTGCTCGCCCCCGCCATCCATGCCGGCGTGGCCGGCGCCCAGGTCACCGGGCTGCAACGACGCGAACGCCCGGAGGAACACACCCTGCTGGCCGGTCTGGCCCGCCTCTACACCCAGGGCGGCGTGGTGGACTGGCCCGAGGTGCTGCGCGGCAGCCGGTCCTGGACCACGCCCGATCCGGTGCCGCTGCCGACGTATCCGTTCCGGCGCAGTCACTTCTGGCTGCGGCCCGACCCCACCGGCGGTCAGCTCGACGACTGCCGGTACCAGGTCACCTGGCGTCCGCTGACCCCCGAACCGGCCGCCGTCTCGGACCTGCGCTGGCTGGTGCTCACCCCGGACGAGGGCCCGCTCGGTCCGGAACTGGCGGAGCTGCTGGCCAAGCGCGGCAACACGGTGGACCGCGTTCGCGCCGACGAGTTCGACCGCGACACCCTGGCGGAGACGATCCGCCGGGCCGCCGACGGAGCGCCGATCGGCGTCGTCTCGCTGCTCGGGACGCT
>CAJCJE010000493.1 GCA_903970565.1 Candidatus Melainabacteria bacterium
TGTTGGTTCCGTCGGTGGGCAGGGTGCCGGTCTTGGCGCGTACCCAGCCTCGGGCGCCGCTCGCCGAGCCGAGGAACCGCCTGGCCGACGGTGCCAGGGTGCCGGTGGCACCGGCGATCGGCAGACCGGCCAGCAGCGGGCGCAGCTTCGCGGTGGCCGGGGTTGCCCCGTCCGGGGCAGCCGCCGCGCGCAGGACCGAGGTCAGCAGGGCGGGTGGCACCTTGTCCTGCGGGGACAGCCCACTGGCGTCGACGGTGGTCATGCCGTTGACGGCAAAGCCGTTGCGGGACAACACGTCGTGGATGGCGCGCTGCGCGCCGTCGAAGGACTCCGGTTGGCCGTCGGCGCGGGCCACCTGTCGGCCCAGCGCCTCGGCGAGCACGTTGTCGGAGATGCGCAGCAGGTCGCCGACGAGATCCTGGATCGACTCGGAATGCACCACGCCGAGCACCTGGGCACCGCTGGGGGCGGTGCCGCCGACGGTCACCGCCGAGGCGCTCACCCCGAGGCCGGTGGCCAGCGCGTCGCCGAGGGTCTGGCTCGGGTCGGCGACCCTGGGCGAGTCGGTATCGGTGGAGTCGGTCCGGCCGGCATTGAGCATGGCCGAGACCATCGGCGCGTAGTTGCCGTCGCCGACGTCGGAGGGCACCCAGCCCGGTGCCGAGGTCGGGCCGGTGTACTGGCTGGTGTCCACGACCACCTTGGTGATCTGGCCGGAGAAGTGCTGTTTGACCTGTGCGATGAGGTCGCTGAGGTGGCCGGTGTCGGTATAGACGGTGGGCTGCGTCGCGTCCAGGGTCAGCGTCGGATCGCCGCCGCCGACCAACACCACGGTGCCCGGCTGACTGCCGGCGACCACCTTTGTGTCCAAAGTAGACTGTGGGTTGAGACTCAGCAGGGCGGCGGCCGAGGTGAGCACCTTGTTGGTGGAGGCCGGCGTCGACGGGTTGCTGGAACCGTGATCCCACAGCACCGAGCCGGTGTTCGCGTCGAGCACCTCGCCATTGAGCGTGCCGAGGCCGGGATTGCCGGCCAGCGCGGACAGCGTCGCCGCGACACCGGCCGCGGTGGGCGCCGCGCCGTTCGGGATGCCGATGGCCGGGGAGACCGTCACGGGCGAGGGCGGTGCCGCGGTGGTCGGCGGCACGACGCTGCCGAGGCCGAGTTTGTCGGCCACCGTCGGCGAGGCGAAGACGATCCCCACGCCGATGGCGATGATCGCGATCAGCGCGCCGGCCACCACCAGCAGTCGCCGGCCGCGCCTGCGTGGTGTGGCGAGGCGGCCATCGTCGTCGGCATCGCGCGGGTCGGCGTCGTAGTCCTCCGGCTCGATCCGCCGTGGCCGGGCCCGGTCGGCGTCGCCGTAGGACGTCTCGCGATCATGGAAGTCCGTTGCGCCGTAACGCTGTTCGCCGTCGAACCCGGCTGCGGCGTACTCGTCGCCGTTGCGGTCGAAGGAGTCCGGTCGGCTGCCGGCCTCGCGGGACGGCGCGCGACGCGGCATGACCGGTATCTGCCGGGTCTCCTCGACGGCAGTCGGTCCGCCGTCGAACCGGGGAGTGTCCCGGATCATCGGGATGTGCTGGGTGACCTCGACCGAGGGCGGCCGGGACTCGGCCGGTGGCCGGGACGGGGTCGGCCGCGTCGGCGACGGTGGCGCGCCGAGGCGGCTGGTCACGTCCCGGTTGGGGGTGGGCGGCTCGAGTTCGTCGGCCGCGTCCGGTCGTGAACCGAACCGGCTGGGCGACGCGGGTTTCGGACCGACCGCCGGCATCAGGCCGGTGGTTTCGTTCTCCGACGACGCGCCGAAGGGCATCGAAGTCGTGCGCTGCGGCGGCGACCCCTGGGCAGGTGGCCCCTGGGCAGGTGGGCCTTGGGCAGGTGGCCCCTGGGCAGGTGGGCCTTGGGCAGGTGGGCCTTGGGCAGGTGGGCCTTGGGCAGGTGGGCCTTGGGCAGGTGGGCCTTGGATCGGTGGGCGCTGGGACCGCGACCCGCGCGGGGGCGTCGGCTGACCGCGCGGCGGTGTCGGCGGCGCGACCGGCGCCGAGGAGACGCTGGTCGGTTGGTCGGCCGGCCAACCGGAGCCCTGCTTGCCTTGCCGATCGTCCTTCCGCTCGTCGGCGGTCTGCTGCTCGGCAGTCCGCTCCTCGGTTCGGTCGGCGACGGGTTGGTCGGGCACGGGCCGGTCGTCAGCGGGCGGCTCGACGTCGCTGAACTCGGGGGCCCTGGACGCGGGGGCCGGGGCGGGCGGGACTATCGCCGGCCATTCGATCGAGTCGAAGGAGAATTCCGGCGCGGCCGACTGGTGACCGGCCTCGGTCCGGTTGTCGACATCGGCCGGCCTCGAACCCTCGGCCGGCGTGTCCGTCCTGGATTCTGGCGACCGGGCCGATTCCGGCGCGGCGTCCTCGGCCAGGTCCGGCCAGGCATAGGCATCGAAGGCGTCGAACTGCTCGGGCTCGCCCGGCTGCTCGGGCGCATCGGGGTGCTCGGCGGTCTGATCCGGCCAGCCCGGTTCGTGGGAGTCGGCCGTCGACCGCTGGGCCGGCGGGGTCGCGCCGAAGGGGTCGAAGCGCGGTTCCACCCGCTGGCCGAAAAGCTGGTTGTCGAGTTCGGCCAGCCGCTCGACGTCGAACATGCTGCCCGGCGCAACCGGCGAAGCGGGCGGCTCCGCAGCCTCGGCAGCCGGGTCCGGGGCGTCCGGAGCCTCGGTGCGCCGGGCCTCGGTGTCGTGCGCCGGCCAACCGGTGTCGGGCCAGTCGGTCGCTGCTTCCTCGGCCGGTTCGTCGGCGGCGGACGGGAAGTCCTGATCGGCTTCGGGGAGGTCGAATTCCTCGGCCCGATCGGCGTAGGGCTCGAACAGCGCCCGCCCACCGGGGCTGTTGTACCGCGCCCAGGTGCTACTGCGCGGATCGGGTTCCGGAGAGGCCGATCCGGTGGGCGCGGCCGACTGCTCGGGTTCCGGTTCCGGCTGCTGATCGAGTTCGGGTTCGGGCTCCGCCGCGAAGGCCGGTTCGGGCTCGGGTTCGGGCTCAGCAGCGGATTCGGGCGCGGCGTCTGTCCGCCAGGACGGCTTCCACTCGGTTCGCCACGGCGTCTCGTAGTCCAACTGGACCGGTTCGTCGAGGTCCGGTCCGGCCACCTCGCCGGTGTCCTCCGCCCTGTCGTCCGCGTACTCGTCGGCCTCGGATTCAGGCGCGGTGACGGGCTCGGGGGTCTCGGTCGGCGGCTCCGGGGCCGGCGGGG
>CAJCJE010000494.1 GCA_903970565.1 Candidatus Melainabacteria bacterium
GTGGCCGAGGGCGCGTGCGCCTGTAGGTAGGCCGCGCGCAGGCCCTCCCTGGCCCGCCGGGCCAGCGCCGCCGTCGCGTTGGGGCTCAGGCCGAAGCGCGGGGCGACCACGGCGGGCCGCTCGCCCTCCACCTCGACCTGCCAGAGCACCCGGCGCCAGCGCTGCGGCAGGCTGGTGAACGCGCGCGCGATCAGGTTCGCCTCGGCGCGGGTACCGGCCTGGTCGGCGTCGGGATCGACCCGGCGGCTGAGTTCCTCGTCGTCCACCGGCACATCCCGACGACGGGTCCGCCACTCGGCGGCCAGCCGCCGGATCACCGTCAGCAGGTAGCCGCGCACGTTGTCGTCGGGACCGGAGCCCCGCCGGACGGCCTGCAACACCCGGAAGAACGCCTCGGCCGCGATGTCCTCGGCCTCGGCGACGTCACTGGCGTAGCGCAGCGCGACGCTGCGGGCGACGCCGGCATGTCGGGAGAACAGCTCGGCGAACGCCGCGTCCTGGCCGGCGCGCACCCGACGCAGCAGCTCATGATCGTCGGCGTCGTGCAGGTCGAGGGCGGCGTCGGCGTCCGGGGCGGCGTCCGTCGGGCCGTCGGGCTCCCGGTGTCCTCGCGCTGGGTCGGGTCGAGCCGCCAACTCGCCGCTGAGCTGCGGCGGTACCTCGAACTCCGCCAACTCGCCAGCACCGTCAGCGGGCCGGGGCCGATCCGGCGTGCCGTCCGCGAGGTCGGGGCGAGGGCCGATGCCACCGACGTCCTCGCGGACGTCATCGCTACGACTTTCGGTATCGGAGGGGTTGCGAACCAGGGCTCCCGACACCAGCGGGTCGCCGATTCGTTCTGTCCCAGTCACCCCGCCGGGTACCTCCTCCCCGCAACGCGCCGAGTGGAGGAACAGCGCGCCGTTCTGGACAACATGCCACAGCCGAAGCCATAGTGGCAGCCCCATCACCTTCGGTGACGAGAAGTATCGAGTTGGTCACAGCCAGACGTCGATGCTGGCGACGATACGTCGCGCGGCCCGTTCCGGCAGTACTGTCTAGCCGCGTGGCCGAGTGGAAGAACAAAGCGCTGGAGCTGTTGCCCGCGCTCCGCACGGTCGTCGAACACGACTGGTCCTGTCACGTGTTCCTCGGCGAACTGCTGCCCCTGGTGTGGGACGCGCACCGGAGCGCGGACGAGGACGCCCTGGAGCGGATCTACGGTTTCGTCCGGTGGTGCTTCCGCCAGCCCGGCCAGTTCCTGGCCAACGCGGCGGTGGTGAGCTTCTACGAGCTGGTCTTCGACGAGTGGGAGCTGCGTCACCAGATCGCCGGACGACTCCCGACCGAGGTCATCGAACGGGTCCACCCACTGTGGGAATGGCGACTGCCCGGCCCTCGGATGGCCGAGGTAGACCGGCTCCTCGCCGTGCCGCTCGTCCGGTCTCCGGTGCAGCCGTGCGTCATCGAGGCCCCGCCCGCCGAGCAACCGTGCGCCGAACCACTTGCCGCGTCGCGCGTCGAACCCCGTGTCAGTGACCCACGCGACGTGGTCTAAGCTGTTCCTCGGTCGTTGGAGTTGTTCGTTCGCCGACACGACCATGCGGACGTAGCGCAGTTGGTAGCGCATCACCTTGCCAAGGTGAGGGTCGCGGGTTCGAATCCCGTCGTCCGCTCGCACTCGCTTTGGGAGAGCCGTGTCTGGGGAAAGCCCAGACCTTGGCGCTCGCCATTGTCCGTGGGGGCCGAGCCCCACTCCCCCAGCCAGGGAGGGCTTCGCCCCCTTGGACCCGACCTTCGGGTTTGGGGCTTCGCCTCCTTGTTCGTGCCTTTGGGCTTCGCCCTTGGCACTGGTTTGCGGCTGGCTGAATGGGGGCCTGGATCGCCAAATGTGGTCTGGGTCCTTTGTTGGTGTCAGGACCCAGACCTGCTTGATGGACCCGGCTACCTGCCCGGCTTGCGCATCAGGTAACGCAGGGGTGCGGTGATGCGCCAGGACGTCGAATGCTCCAAAGAGGTCACTCGTAGTCTGAGGTGGTGCGCGGCGTGTTCGGCCAGTTCGGCGCGTTGGCGGGCTTGGGTCAGTTCGGCCAGCAGAGCCGGATCGGGTTGGGGCGTCGCGGCTTTCAGGGACGCTTCGTAGAGTTCGGCCAGGCGGGTGACCGAGCCGGTGGGCAGCAGCAGCGGGCGATTGTCCAACTGGTGGCGCACCCACTGGCGGGAGGTGTCCCAGCTCCACTGTGGAACGGTGTGCAGCGAGGCGACCTTGCTCCAGCGGTTGTAGATCGCGGTGACCACGCCGGCATCGGTTACCCCGCACCACAATGCGCAGCGCAGCAGGAAGTCCCAGTCCTCGCAGGTGTGCAGGTCCTCGTTCCACCGGACGTTCAGTTCGGTGACCACGGTCCTGGGCACCGCGAAACAGTGCAGCGGCGTCCGGTTCTCGTAGAGGTGCTGGATTAGGTCGAAGTCGGTGGTGAAGGTGGGCCGCAGACCGCTCGCGGTGCGGTAGGGCGCGAGATCGAGCTCGGTCGCGGGCGGTTCGACGTCACGGTCGGCACCCCAGGCCCGGACGATGGTGCTCGGTTTCCGGCGGGCGCCCTCGACGAAGGTCTCGACCCAGTCGGCGGTGACGAAGTCGTCGTCGTCGAGAAAGGCCACATAGGACCCGGTGGCCAGTTCCAGACCCCGGTTGGCCGGCCGGGACCGGCCACCGCCGAGGACCGAGGTGAGCCTGATCCGGGAACGCAGCTCGCCGTCGAAATCCTCGACCAGCGCGCGGACCTCGGCGAGGCGGGCGGCGTCGCCGTGCACGGCGATGATCAGTTCCCAGTCAGTGACGGTCTGGCCGCCCAGACAGCACAGGGCCTCGATCATCGAGTCCGGTTTGCCGCCCTGGGTGCGCATGATGATCGACAGGAAGGGACCGGGCGCCACTTCGGGTTCGACGGCGGGCACCGGGCCGCAGAGGTAGGCGCGGACGAACTGGTTGACCTCGCCGAACTGGTCGGCCTGCGCGCGCAACAGATGCAGGTGCTCGGCCAGCAGTGAGCCGGCGGCCAGGGCCGGGTGGCCGGCCGGGAAGTGCTGGTCGGACTCGGGCAGGCGGAAGTCCCGCCGGCCGATCTCGTGCCAGCCGGCACCGCGCAGCACCTCGTCCAGCCGCGCGCTGGTGAAGAAGCGCAGGTGCGTCTCGTCGAGCAGGCCGGTCGGGGTGATGTCCCAACGGCCGGCCAGCAGTTTGCCGCCGAGGTCGACGTGGGTGACGTTGGGCACACTGAGCACCAGCGCGGTGCGGGCGTCGACGACGTGCTCGTGCAACCGGCCCAGCAGCGCGGCGGGGTGGACGAGGTGTTCCAGCACGTCCAGGGCGAGCACCGCGACCACCCGCCGGCCGCCGACGATCTTGTTCAGCGCGATGCCGGCATCCTCGGCGGACAGATCGACCACATGCGACTCGATGCCGCGCTCGACGGCCGAGGCGACGGCGTCGGGGTCGACGTCGACCCCGACGTAGGTCGCGCCCAGCTCGCCAACCACCGCCGCCATCGGCGCGTTGCCACAACCGAGATCGACGACCAGCCCACCGTCCACTGTGAACTCGGACAGCAGCTCGCGCACGGCCGCGTAGGTGGTCTCGTCGGCATAGGAGAAGTCGTACTGCATCTTCAGAACCTCCTCGGCCCGTAGTCGCCGTCCCGGAAATCGGCGACCTCACTGCCGCCTTTGACCGGTTTCGGTAGGGAACCGGCCGCCACCATCGACCGGTAGTCCGCCAGTGCCCGGCGATGTTGCGGCAACGTGGCGTCGCCGAGGAGTTTTTCCAGTTCTCGTGCGACATCGGGGCGGCCGTAGCGGTGCGCCAACAGGAAACGGGCCAACAGCCCCTGGTGCAGTTCGGTACTCGTGGGCACCACCTCGGCCCGTTCGGTCAGCCGTTTGTCGTGGAACACCACCGATCGCGGCACATGCACGATCCGGTAGCCGCGCAACCGCAGCCGCCA
>CAJCJE010000495.1 GCA_903970565.1 Candidatus Melainabacteria bacterium
CGTCATCCTCGACACCACCGCCGCAACCCAACTCGGCTACCAACCCGCCGGCACCTACGCCACCACCGTCACCGACGAAATCGACTGGCTGGCCAGCAGAGCACGCGGGGGAGTAGGCGCCAAAACCATCCCCGGCCTCGAACCCGACTACTTCGACCGTTTCTTCCCCTACGCGGCAGAAGACCACTACCTCGCCACCCACTGACTCTGGTCGACCTGCCGCTGTGCGTTCATCGATCCGAGTACGGGGGAGAAGTGACCGCAGGGGACCCGGACGGTCGCGGTTCCGGCCCGGGCAGCAGCGACGAACCGTTCGCCACGCTAAAGGATTTGACGTGCAGTCGTCGTATCCGCGTACGTACTTGATCACTCTCGGGACGGCCGAAGGTGGCGTTCTGACGGATGCCGACACCAGGTGATCCTCGGACAGCCGGAACTCGCGTCGTTCGCGTCGGGATCGAGTGGCCCACCGCATAGTGGCTCACGTAGAGCCAGCAAGGCCGGGAGGGCCCCGGACACCTCAGATCAGGTTAACTTTACATAATGTACATTATCGGCATAACTGTATGGGTGGCCGAGCGGGGTTGTCGGGCGTTGTCGTCGGGCTGACTCTGGGTCATGTGAACAAGGTGCGTGAACAAGAAGTAAGGCGTGTCGAGCCGGCCGGAGGGCGTTCAACCGGGTGATGGTGCGGCGCACGGCGAGGGCGCAAAGGGCCAGCGGGGCGTTCTGGGCATCCTAAGGTATTCGAGATGCCGAATTGCCCGATTGGGTTGGTGATTCGGACGGCCGATCACCAACCCTCATAACGTCACGGTGACGTTTTATGTCGGGCGAATCGCAAGCCGATGGCGAGGTCTCGTCGGACAACCTCGCCGTCATGACAGGTTGATCATCGTGGGCATGAGCGCCGAGAGGCCGTTCAGCGGTCGTCAGAGCTGATCTTGAACAGGTAGACGTTGTCCGAACCGACAAGGGATGGTCCCATATCGGCCGCGAGCGCAGACCGAAGGACGGCCTACCCCACGACCGGTTGATACCGGCCCCGGTCGACTTTTCACGCATAACGACTATTATCCATCAAATTCATCACCTGGCGAATACCCTAGTTGATCAACTTCGCGACACCCGCTCCCCGACAATAGTTGATCTTGTCGGTGGTATGCGGTAATGATCACTTGTGAAGCTCGCTGAGGCTCAGGACGCATTTTTCGCTGCCCGACGAACACGTAAGGACTCCCCCCACACCACCGTCGCCTATCGTCGAGACCTGGCCAGCATCAACGACGAGTTGGCCGACCTCGTCCAGTGCCCCGCCACTGAGCTGACCTTCGAGGACGTGACCCCGACGGCCCTGAGAGCGGCTTTCGGCCGGTTCGCCGACTCCCATGCGAAGAGTTCGATCTCGCGTGCCTGGTCGACGTGGAACCAGTTCTTCACCTTCTGCGTCGTCGACGGTCTCCTCGCCGGCAACCCGATCGGCGCGGTGGCCCGGCCCACGGTGCCGAGGGCGACGCCGAAGCCGTTGCGTGGTGAGCAGACTCCGGAGGAGTTGCTGACCGCGATCGCGGCGGGCGCGCGGAAGTCGCGCGATCCCTGGCCGGAGCGCGATCTGCTGGTGATCGCGCTGGGTTTGGTGGCTGGTCTGCGGTCGACCGAGATGCGGGAGCTACAGCGATCCTCGATCGTGGGGCGGCCCGGTGATCAGCGGTTGCATGTGCGCGGCAAGGGCAGCCGGGAGCGGTCGGTGCCGATCGAACGGCCGCTGGAGTCGGTTGTCGAGGCGTATCTGGTCTCGTGCCGGGCGCGGTTTCCGCATCTGCGACCGGGTGACAACACTCCCCTGCTGTTGACGCCGCAGGGCGAGCCGATGGGGCGCGGAGCGTTGGAGTATCTGGTCAAGTGCTGTTATCGGTGGGCGGGTATTCACGATCGGGTGCCGTCCGGGGCGAGTTTGCATGCGTTGCGGCACACCTTTGCCACGCGGTTGGCGGAGGACGGCGCGAATGCGGTGGAGATCATGACGTTGTTGGGTCATGCGACGTTGACGACCTCGCAGAACTACATCGAGGCGACCGGGCGGGAGCGCCGGGCGGCGGCGGCGAGCAATCGCACGTATCGGGCTCTCGATGGGCTGGCGGGTCCTGAGAAGTAGTTTGTCCCGTTGGGAGGGTGGTGGGTTGTTGGCCGGCGCCTCTCCCCTGGTGGGTGTCGGCCGACGTCCAGTCAGCGGTCAGCAGCGGCTGAGGTGGTCGGTGGTGACGGCGCCGTGGTCGGCGGCGAGGTAGTGGTTGTAGCAGTGGCCGGTGTCGTCGTCGCCGATGAAGTGTTGCCAGCCGTTGCCGTCGGCTTGGACGGTTTGGCCGTTGGCGCGTTGGTCGAGGCCGTTGGCGGAGACCTCGTCGGTGGATGCGGTGATGGTGGGCAGGCCGAGGCCGGTGATGGTGGTGTCGGACAGGGTGCGGGTCATGTCGACGCTGCCGGAGAGGCTGAAGTTGTTGTCGTCGGTGACCTGCGCGTTTTCGGTGATGGTGATCGGGTAGGACCAGGTGTGCTGGTGGATGGTGGGCAGGGCGTGGTCGCTGGTGCTGACCGATCGGGTCCAGCCTTGGTCGGTCTGGTTGATGGTCTGGCTGAAGCCGCCGTTGCTGACGGTGTCGATGTTGCGGTAGGTGGCGTGTTGGGTGACGGTGGTCTGGATGCGGCCGGTGGAGGTGCGGACGTAGCCGCTGATGGTCCAGTCGCGGTTGGCGGTGACGGTCGCGGTGACGGTGTTGTTGGCGCCGGGGGTTTCGGCGGTGGTGGTGGTCGGGGTGGTGTCGAGGGTGTCGTTGGTGACGGCGCCGGAGGTGGTCGTGGCGTGGGGGTCGGTGTAGAGCAGGAGGTTGGCGCTGAGGTTCCAGACGTCGCCGAGGTCGGGGATGGACAGGGCGATGTCGTGGCTGGTGCCGGTGACGAGGTCGCCGACGAATGGGGTGATGTCGAGTAGTTCGGGGCTCATGTCGAAGGTGCCGACGGCGGGGATGGGTCGCCATAGGGTGGGTACGATGCCGCCGGTGTAGATGTAAGGGAAGTACTGGGTGACGCCGGCTGGTTGGCCGTCGATGGCGGCGTCGACTTCGCGGTAGGGGCCGTTGCCGCACATTTGTGCTGATGGGTATTTCGCGGCGACGTCGTTAGGGACGTCGGTGAACCATTGTTCGTCGCAGCCGTTGCCTTTGATGTAGACCTCGAGGTAGGCGCGGGTGATGTTGTGCGGTAGGTCGGTGGCGGTGAGGTGCGTGATGGGGGTGGTGGGG
>CAJCJE010000496.1 GCA_903970565.1 Candidatus Melainabacteria bacterium
GGCGAGACGGTCGGAGCCGAGTGGCTTCAGGCGAACACGCTCTGGTTGACGTGGGCGACGCCCAGGAAGTCGATCCGGCTGCCGTCGGCCAGGCTCATCAGGGTGCCGCCGTGGCTGTCCGAGGTCTGGGCGGTGAACGCCGCGGCGGCGGCGCCGGCGCTGTAGGAGACCAGGTGCACGGTGTCCAGGCCGGCGTTGAAGCCGGTGACCACGTTCAGGCCGCCGCTGCTGCCGTTGGTCAGGATCAGTTGGTTGGCGCCGCTGCCCTCGGTGATGTTGGTCTGGCCGCTGCCGGCCTGCACGGCCGAGGTGCCGCTGCCGGCGGTGAAGTTCATCACCGGATCGGCGCCCGACCAGATCACCGTCAGGCCGAGGCCGGCGACCACGGTGTCGTCGCCGCCGGCGCCGTAGACCACCGTGATGCCGTCGCCGCCGGTGATCGTGCTGCCGGCGGTCGCCGCGGTGATCACCGTCATGCCGGTCGAGCCGTCGGCGTTCGCGGTGGTCAGGCCGGCCTGCAGGGTGACGCCGACGCCGTCGATCATCCCGGCGCCGCCGTTCAGGTTGATGTTGGTGGTGTTGGTCAGGCCGATCAGGTCGATCGTGGTGGTGGCGTCCGGCACCAGCACGGTGCGGACGGCGTCCTGCGCGGCGACCAGGGCGAATTCCGGGGTGTAGACCAGCGGCGCGGCGCCGGCACCGGCATCGCCCCACACCGTCAGGTTCCAATTCTGCACGGCGCCGACCACGGTGCCGTTGGTGTCCTGCACCTGCAGGGTCCAGTTGCCGGCCGCGTTCTCGCCCCAGAAGGCGTTGCTGGTGACCGCGTCGCCCGACAGGTCCATGCCGTGGGTCTCGTCGGTGCCGTTGGCCAGGCCGGTGTCGTTCAGCAGGACCGACTTGGTGCCGTCCGGGGAGATCAGGACGAGCTGAGTGTTGGCGGCCAGCAGGCCGGTATCGGTCAGCTGCACCTGAACGTGCTGGACGCGCTCGCTGCTGGTGTCGGCCACGGTGCTCTGGGCGCTGCCGTTGATCGCGACGCCGAAGCCGGTCGACTGCGTCACGACCTGGGTGTCCAGGTTGGCGCTGGTGGACTGCTGGGTCCAGGCGCGCGCCAGGTTCACCGCGACATTGGCGTCGACCACGCCAAAGCCGAGGTCGTTGGAGAACTGCATGCCGCCGCCATTCCAGTCGGTGGCACCGTTGACGGTGAAGCCAGCCGCGCTCGGCGCCGGGGCGTAAGCGCTGTCGGCCAGGATTTCCTGAATGTCGCGCCAGCCGAGGGTCGGGTTGGCCTGCAGCATCATCGTGAAGATCGCCGAGACGGTCGGAGCGGAAAAGGACGTGCCGCTGGCCACCGCGGTGACGCCGGCCGGGGTCGCGACGGTCACGTTCAGGCCGACCGCCGCCACCAGCAGGCCCGCACCGGGATTGGAGAACGTCGCGACGGTGCCGCTGCTGGTGCTGGCCGCCACGGCGATCACGCGGGGGTCGTCGGCGATCGGCTGGACGCCGACATTGTTGCCGTCCTGACGGTCGTTGCCGGCGGCCACCACGATCACGGTGCCGAGGCCGTCGCGGCCGGTCTGCACGGCGCTCTGCACCGCCGCATACCAATCGGAGGCGCCGCCCTGGTCGGGCTCGCCGACGCCGAAGCCGCCGAAGCTCCAGGAGTTGTTGACCACCGACGCCAGGGTGCCGCCGGCCTGCATCGCGTCGACGAACTCGCTGAACGAGGTGTTCCCCATGTCGACCTTCAGCCCGATCACGGTGGCGTCCGGGGCGGCGCCGACCGCGGTGCCGTCAACGCCCGAGCCGCCGATCATCGCCGAGGTCTCGGTGCCGTGGGTGGCGCCGGTCGGCTCGGCGAGGCCGGCCGTGCCGAGGCTCTCGGAGTCGGCGCTGCTGAAGTTGGTGATCACCGAAGCGGTGAAGCCGTCGTCGACCACCGCGACGGTGATGCCGGCGCCGGTCGCGTAGTCCCACGCGGTCGAGATGTTGCTGCCGTAGCTGACCGTGGTGCCGTAATCGTAAGTGTCCAACTGGGCTTCGTTAAGGCCAGAGAGGACGGCGGTGGTCAGGTTGGCGAGGGTCATAACGAACTTCTCCGGGGGTGAGACAGTTCGCATGTTCTAGCGGGGGCGAGTTAACGCCGTGGGCGGTCTGGCGGACTCATTGGTGAAAGCGCGTTAAGGGTCGGGGTTGGGCGGTGTTGATGGATCGCCCGTGGCGACGACGCCGCGGCTCTGGCGCCGGGCCGGTCGCGGGTCCATCTTTGCCGCCATGGAATCAGCCGACCCGATGCACCAGACCGACCCGGCGGCCGCCGCCATCCGGGTGACGACCCTGCCGGATGGCCGCTGCGCCTATGCGATCGAGGGTTCGCCGCGCGGATTACCGCCGGTCACCCGGCGCGATCTGGACCTGGCCTGGGAGGACGCCCGGCAGGCGGCGCTGGCCGGCCGATGGGGCGTGGTGCGCGGTTTTCGCTTTCGCCGCCCGGACGGCAGCGCGATCGACCTCGCGCTGGCCGACCCGGATGCGCGCTGCTGGGCCGGCGCGGTGGACGGCCGCGTGGGGCTACACACCCGCTACGGCCTGTCGATCTTGCTGCGGCTGCTGGCGCTGGTGGACCTGCTGGCGCACGCGCCGTGGTCGCGCCTGTTATGCAAGCTGACGCCGCGCGGTGCCCGCGATGGCGCCGCGCTGGACGGCCGGCTGCTGGCCGCCGCTG
Source organism: Candidatus Melainabacteria bacterium (assembly GCA_903970565.1). Taxonomy (GTDB): domain Bacteria; phylum Actinomycetota; class Actinomycetes; order Mycobacteriales; family Pseudonocardiaceae; genus CAJCJE01. The sequence continues at coordinate 2,735 of CAJCJE010000496.1, forward strand.
CGGCCGCCGAGTTGACCGACGATGCCCGCTTCGATGAACCGGCCATGCGCGCGCGCGTCGTCCCGGCCGGGCTGACCCATGCCCACCCGGCCCACGCCCATGCCTCGATCGGCCTGGATGGGTCGGGCCTAAACGCCGCGCCCGGCCTTAACGTGCCGGGGCTGGCAGGAGCGTCGGCATGACCAAACGACGGGATGTGCGCGGTTTGCTGCTGGCCGCCGGCTGCGCGGCGGCGCTGGTGGCGGGGCTGGCCGGCTGCACGCCGCCGCCGCC
>CAJCJE010000497.1 GCA_903970565.1 Candidatus Melainabacteria bacterium
ACACCCGCCGCTACCAGCACATCCAGCTCAGTCACGGGGTGAACCCGACCGGCGCCGGCTACGCCTACGCGGTGCTCCCCGGCGCCTCGCCGTGGCAGACCGTGGCCGCGATCGGCCGCTGGCGCGTGCTGGCCAACACCACCACCGTGCAGGCAGTGTCCATTGCGGACGGAACGGTCGGCGCGGCGTTCCACGCGGCCGGCTCCGTCGCGGGCGTCACGGTCTCCGGACCCGCCGCGGCGCAGTGGGGCTGGCAGCCGGGCGGCCTGCGCTTCGCGCTGTCGGACCCGACCCAGTTGCAGACCACCGTCCGGGTCACCCTGACCGGCGTCGGCCGCCGGGTCGTCAGGGCCGATCCCGGCGTCACCGTGGTCTCCGCCGGCCGGCAGCTCGTGGTGGACATCGCCGTCGGCGGCACCGTCGGCGCGACGCACACCTTCACCGTCCGCTGAGGAGCGGTTCGTCGGGTTCCGGTGGCGTTTCGTCCACCGGAACCCGGAACCCGAAACGATTCCTAGCTCGGCCGCGGCTTCTTGCTGAACCGGTCGCGGACCTGCGGGCGACTGATCGCGACGAGCAGGCCGACCAGCACGATGGCCTGGATGATCTGCTCGACCCGCATCCACACCGGGTACTGGCTGGCGATGATCACGTACCCGATGCCGATGATGCCCACGATCGCGATGTAGAACAGCCGCAGGTAGGCCCTGCGCGAGCCACGGCGCAGCGCGAACGCCCGCCAGAGGTAGAGCCCGGCGATCGCGAGGCTGACGATCAGCTTCGTCCACAGCGTGACCTCCAGCGCCTCCCGCTGGATGGTGGGGTTGGCGGCGACGGCGGTGTGCGCGATCTGGTAGTCGATCACGCTGGTGTGCAGGATCAGGGTGAGCACGGAGGTGACCAGGCTGAGCCCGAGGTTGACGAACATCAGGACGAACACCAGCCGCAGCGCGGAGTCGATCGGCAGATGCGGCCGGCCGGCCGGGGAATCGCCCAGCTCGGTCAGCCTCGGCGCGACCGGGTAACCGGAGGACAGCGCCCCGGCCTGTTGCGCAGACCCCGGCTGCTCTCCAACCTGTGGATGAGCCGGTGGACAACCTGTTTGCGGTTGTGGGTAACCAGGCTGGGCCGCCTGCTGACTCTCGTCCCGGTCTGGCGATTCAGGGGTGGATTGCACCCGGCCATGCAACCACGACCGGACGAGCCGCATGACCAGGTTTCGTATTTCCGCCGCGCCCCGTGACCGGCCGGCTACCGGAGTCGGTGGCAGGTCCGGCACGATAGACCCGGGCGGGCGGACAACACGAGGAGAACACGGTCATGGCACAGGTGAAGGCAACCACCCAGCGGTCGGTCGGCGCGTCGGCGGCCCAGGTGACGCAAGCGCTTGCCGACTACACCGGCACCCGGCCCAAACTGCTCACCGAGCAGTTCAGCGAGTACGAGGTCCGCGAGGGCGGCACCGGCGCCGGCACCAAGGTGCACTGGAAGCTCGCGGCCACCAGCAAGCGGGTCCGGGACTGCCTGGTCGCGGTCACCGAGTCCGGCGGGCGCCTGGTCGAGTCCGACGAGCACTCCAGCATGGTCACCACCTGGACCGTCCACGCCGAGGACGAGGCGCGCAGCACCGTGTCGGTCGAGACGACCTGGAACGGTGCCAGCGGGGTGGGCGGCTTCTTCGAGCGCACCTTCGCGCCGGGCGGCCTGCGCAAGATCTACGACGCGATGCTGGCCAACCTCGACACCGTCGTCACGGGCGGCTGAGCCGGCCGCCCACGCGGCGACCCGTCGGCTTCGGTTACCAGGAACAACCGCCCTCCCGGCGGATGATGAGCCGGGAACGGCAGTGGTGATCTCGGGACCATCTCGGGTGGTCCCGGCGGCGGAGGGTGATGGGCATCGTGTGGGCGGACCTGTTCCATATTCAGATCCCGGTTCTCGAGAAGGTGCTGCGCACCGTCGGCGTCTACGCCGGGATGGCCATCCTGTTGCGACTGGCCGGCAAGCGGGATCTGGCCCAGCTCAACACGTTCGACCTCGTCGTCATGCTGCTGCTGTCCAATGTGGTGCAGAACTCGATCATCGGCAACGACAACAGTCTCGTCGGCGGACTGCTCGGCGCGGCGGTGCTGCTGGCGGTCAACGCGGTCGTGGTGCGGGTGGCCAACCGGCACCCCCGGCTGACCGCGATCTTTGAGGGCCAGCCCACCGATCTGGTCATTGACGGCGAACCGGTCGGCAACCTGCGCCGGCTGGGCCTGCGCGGCGCGGATGTCGCCGCTGCCCTGCGGCACCAGGGCGCCAGTGACATCACCGAGGTGCGGCGGGCGTCCCTCGAACCGGGCGGCAGCATCGTGGTCGATCTGAAGGGACAGGCCAAGGACGTCACCGTCAGCGACCTGGCCGCCGACCACGTCGCGCTGGTGGCCGAACTGCGCGCCGAGATCGCCCGCCTGGCCGAGCGCGTCGATGCCGGGTTCGCCGAACTGGCCGCCAAGTGAACTGATGACCGGCTATCCCAGTAAGTGGTTACTAACTGGCTGATCAACCGCCACCTGGGTGATCCATCACGGTCATCCGGTGAAAACACTGTCTGATTCCCAGTGAACGGACCATTTGGTTCATATTGTGACGCGCGGCGCGTCACAGGTTCCTTTACTTGACAGACCAATGCACGGCATGGTGAGCGGGTGACAGCCGACACAACAGGGGACACCGTGCACGCCAGCGTTGGAGTGCCCAGGGAGGTCGCGGCGGGAGAGCGCCGGGTCGCCCTGGTACCCAAAGTTGTCGAAAAACTGCGCTCGCTCGGGGTAGAAGTGCTGGTCGAGGCCGGTGCGGGGCTCGGAGCGCTGATTCCGGACGAGGCCTACCAGCAAGCCGGCGCGAAGATCGGTGATCCGTGGGACGCCGATGTCGTGGTCAAGGTCAACCGGCCGACCGAGGAGGAAATCGGCAAGTTGCGTGCCAACGCGACGCTGATTGGTTTTCTCGCGCCGCTGACCGATCCGGAGACGATCCGGAAACTCCGCGAGGCCGGCGTCACGGCCTTCGCGATGGAGTCCGTGCCCCGGATCTCCCGAGCCCAGTCGATGGACGCACTGTCCTCTCAGGCCAACGTGTCGGGCTACAAGTCGGTCCTGCTGGCCGCCGAGCAGTCCACCCGGTTCTTCCCGATGCTCACCACGGCCGCCGGCACGGTCAAACCGGCGACCGTGCTGGTGCTCGGCGTCGGCGTGGCCGGGCTACAGGCGCTGGCGACCGCGAAACGCCTCGGCGCGCGGACCACCGGGTACGACGTTCGGCCGGAAGTCGCCGAGCAGGTCAGATCCCTTGGCGCGCAGTGGCTCGACCTCGGTATCGAGGCGGCCGGCGAGGGCGGCTACGCCCGCGAGCTGACCGAGGCCGAACGCGCCGAACAACAACAGCGGCTAGCCGACGCGATCAGCAACTTCGACGTGGTCATCACCACCGCGCTGGTACCGGGTCGGCCCGCGCCGCGCCTGGTGACCGCCGGTTCGGTGGAGCACATGCGGCCGGGCAGCGTGGTCGTGGACCTCGCCGGCGAGGCGGGCGGCAACTGCGAGCTGACCGAGCCGGGCCAGATCGTGGTCAAACACGGCGTCACCATTGCCTCCCCGCTGAACCTGCCGGCCACCATGCCCGAACACGCCAGCGAGCTGTATGCCAGGAACGTGGCCGCCCTGCTGGAACTGATGCTCACCGACGGCGTGCTCACCCCGGACTTCAGCGACGAGGTTCTCGCCAAATCGTGTGTCACCAGGACAACCGAAGGGACGGCGTGATGTTCCTAGCCAACCTGGCGATTCTCGTGCTGGCCGGTTTCGTCGGCTTCGCGGTCATCTCCAAGGTGCCCAACACCCTGCACACCCCGTTGATGTCGGGCACCAATGCCATTCACGGCATCGTCCTGCTCGGCGGCCTGATCGTCATCGGCAGCGGCGCGAGCGGAGTGCTCGACAAGGTCCTGCTTGTCATCGCGATCGCGTTCGGCACCATCAACGTGATCGGCGGATTCCTGGTCACCGACCGGATGCTCGGCATGTTCAAGGCGCGTAAGCCCGAAGCCGGGACCGAGTCGGCGGGTACTGGCGAGAAGGGTTCGGCCACGTCATGACCTCCTTCATCGACGTCCTCTACATCATCGCCTTCGCCCTGTTCATCTATGGCCTGATGGGCCTGACCGGACCGCGCACCGCGGTGCGCGGCAACCTGATCGCCGCGGTCGGCATGGTCATCGCGATCATCGCGACCCTGCTCACCCCCGGCACCAGCAACTGGGTGCTGATCGCGCTGGGCATCATCCTCGGCGCGGTGGTCGGCGTGCCCTCCGCGCGGCAGGTCAAGATGACCGCGATGCCGCAGATGGTCGCGCTGTTCAACGGTGTCGGCGGTGGCGCGGTCGGCCTGATCGCCTGGGTCGAGTTCCGCACCACCCACGACTATGCCCACCTCGCCGCCTACGTGCCGGTGACCTCACTGTTCGCCGCGATCATCGGCTCCGTCTCGTTCTGGGGCTCGCTGGTGGCCTTCGGCAAGCTTCAGGAGATCCTGCCCGGCCGGCCGATCAGCCTTGGCAAACCGCAGCAACTGATCAACCTGCTGCTGTTGCTCGCCGCCATCGCCTGCGCGGTGATCATCGGGATCGGGGTGAACTCACAGCTGCTGATCGTCGGCGTGCTGGTGTTCGCGGCCGTGCTCGGCCTGATGGTGGTGCTGCCGATCGGCGGCGCGGACATGCCGGTGGTCATCTCGCTGCTCAACGCCTTCACCGGACTGTCCGCGGCGGCCACCGGCCTCGCGCTGGACAACACCGCGATGATCGTGGCCGGCATGATCGTCGGCGCGTCCGGTTCGATCCTGACCAACCTGATGGCCAAGGCGATGAACCGGTCCATCCCGGCCATCATCGCCGGTGGCTTCGGCGGCGGCTCGATCGCCGCGTCCTCCGGTGGCGCGACCGACCAGGTCGTCCGGCAGACCTCGGCCGCGGACGCCGCGATCCAGATGGCCTACGCCAACCAGGTCGTCATCGTGCCCGGCTACGGCATGGCCGTGGCGCAGGCCCAGCACGCGGTGCGGGAAATGGCCAAACTGCTGGAGTCCAAGGGCGTCGAGGTCAAGTACGCCATCCACCCGGTGGCCGGCCGGATGCCCGGCCACATGAACGTGCTGCTCGCCGAGGCCGACGTGCCCTACGAGCAGCTCAAGGAAATGGACGACATCAACAGCGAGTTCTCCCGCACCGACGTGGCGCTGGTGATCGGCGCGAACGATGTCACCAACCCGGCCGCCCGCACCAACCCGAACTCGCCCATCCACGGAATGCCGATCCTCAACGTGGACCAGGCACGTTCGATCATCGTGCTCAAGCGCGGCATGAGCCCCGGTTTCGCCGGCATCGAGAACGAGCTGTACTACGACGCGAAGACCTCGATGCTCTTCGGGGACGCCAAGTCCTCGGTCGGCAGCGTCACCGAGGAACTGAAGGTCCTGTAGCCCCGCAGCCCTCCGCCCTACCCCGGAGACCTGCCCGGTTCCCGATCCAGCACCGATCCAGCACCGTGCGCGGCGAGAATTCCTTCGCCGCGCACGGTTTTTTTTTACCCGCCGCCTCCTACTGATCTACCTGATCTACCTGCTCGAGGTGGCCGGTTTCGGGTTGTGCCGCAGCGGTTCGCCGGCCGGGCCGGTGGGATATCGCGAGGTCGAACAGGTACGCGAAGACACCGGCCACCACGAAGGAGAACATCGAGGCGCTCATCCAGCTCTGCGGGGTGAAGTGCAGCCAGTGCGCGACGTTCGTCCACATCGTCGACCAGGCGCCGACCGCGCCGGGGTTGATCAGCTGGTAGGTGGCCAACCCGAGCAGCCAGGCCAACAGCATCGACCAGCGCGACGGGGCCTTGTCGGAGATGTTCCAGTGCTTGGCGTTGCCGCGCAGGAAGTAGTCCGCGACCAGCACCCCGCACATCGGCACGAACACCGCGCCGAGCAGGGTCAGAAAGCCCTCGTACTGGTCCATGCTCACCCACAGGGCCAGCCCGGTGGTCAGCGCGCCGATGATGATCGTCAACACCCGCCGGTCGGCCTTGGGCAACAGGTTCTGTAGCGACACCCCGGTGGAGTACACGTTGGCGAAGGACTGGTCGACCTCGCGGACCATCAGCACCGCGAAGAACAGCGCGCCGACCGGCAGGGCCAGGAACGGCGAGAACGGCGCCGCGGTGGTCCCGGCCAACGCGAGCAGACCCAGGACGTAGCAGAGAATCTGGGTGATCGAGTAGCCGACCGTGGCCGAGCCGAAGGCCGCTCCGGTGCCGCGCGAATGCCGCGAATAGTCCGAGGCGACCGGAATCCAGGACACCGCGACCGCGAGCGCGGTGTCCGAACCGGCCCAGAAACCGCGCCAGGAACCCGAGGTCAGGTTCGGCAGCGGATGCCGCAGCACCTGCACGAACAGGTAGACCATCGCGATCACCATCGCCACCGTGATGTAGCGGCGCAGCACCCGCAGCGCGCCCAGCGGCCGGATCGTCATCGCGGTGGTGACCACCCCGGTGATCACCACGTACAGCCAGTGCGGGCCACCGTGGAACAGCGCCCGCGCGGCCTGCGCGATCACCAGCAGCTCGAAGGTCCCCCAGCCGACCAGTTGGATGATGTTGACCACCGTGGGCAGGTAGGACAGCTTCGCGCCGAACAGCCCGCGCAGCAGCACCATCGCCGGCGCGTCGGTTCGCGCGCCGGGGATCGCGGACAGGCCGACCATGATCGAGCCGAGTACCGTGCCGACCACGGTCGCCGCGATGGCCGCCACGATCGACAACTGCGGTACCCCGGCCGGTTGCAGCACGTAGATCGCACCGGAGAAGCCCAGCAGGCTCACCCCGAGATTCGCCCAGAACGCGCTCTGGTCCAGGACGCCGAGCGTCTTGGGCGTCGGCCCGGCCAAGGTGGGCGCGACCTCACCGTGCGGGTCGTCCAGGACACGGACGGGTGCTTGGACACTCATGGGCGCTGCGCTCCCTACGCCGGCATTATCCGGTCAGGTTCAAGCGGTCGACGGCGCTTCAGCCGTCCTCTCAGCCCGGTTGTCCGAGCTCCCGCGATCGGGTGGATCGTCGAGCCCACGTTAGGCGTCCGGAGGGGAAAAGCAAGGGCCAGGGGCCGAATACCCGATGATGGGCCCATGAGCGTCTTCTGCGAACAGGCCTGGCGACGCACCGAGACCCTGCGGCGCGCCCTGCTCGACCATCCGTTCAACCGCGAACTCGCGGCCGGAACCCTTGGCCGCCAACAGTTCCAGTTCTACCTGGTCCAGGACGCCCGTTACCTGGCCGGCTTCGCGCGGGCGCTGGCGGTCGCGGCGAGCCGGGCCGAGGATGTGGCGGACATCGCGTTCTTCGCCGGAGCCGCGCGGGAGGCCGTCGTGGTCGAGCGGGCCCTGCACGCCGGCTACTTCGAGCGGTGCGGCCTGACCGAGGCGCGGCTCGCGGCCGTGGAGACCTCGCCGAGCTGCCTCGCCTACACCTCCTACCTGCTGGCCACCGCGCAGACCGCCGGCTATCCGGAGCTGATCGCGGCCCTGTTGCCGTGCTTCTGGGTCTACCAGGAGGTCGCCGCCGACATCGTGGCCGGCCAGCGCGCCGGGAGCGGTTCGGCGATCAATCCATATCAGACCTGGATCGACACCTACGTGGACGAGGAGTTCGCCCTCGCCGTGCGCGCCTGCCGCGACGCCGTCGACCGGGCCGCCGACGCGGCGACGCCGGAGTGCCAGGAGCGGATGTTCGCCGCCTTCCGGCGGGCCGCCGAGTACGAATGGCTGTTCTGGGACAGCGCCTACCACCTGGAGTCCTGGCCAACGGCCCGCTTCCGCTGACCGCCCGAGCACTGACCGCCCGAGCACCTGGCTCGTCCGGTCCGCCGGCTCGTTCCCAGCACCTTCCCCAACCGGCCCCGGACACACCGCTGGCCCGGCGCGAGGGCGTGCCGGGCCAGCGGTCTCGCAGGAAGGTCAGGCGCTGCCGGCACCTGCCTTCACGGTCTGGACCTGTAGCTGCGGGCTCGGCGGATTACCCGCGCAACCCGTGCCACTGTGTGCGACGTACATCGAGGCGGTGTCGTCCGGGGCGTAGACCCGGAAGCCGAGTACCGGGGTCGGCTGGCAGGAACTCGCGTCGAATACCGACACATCGGTGACGGTCACGATCGAGGAGGCGACCGCGCCCGGCGCGAGGGTGACCGAGGACCCGATCGTGCCGCTGCGGACGGCCGGCTGGCCGACCTGGGTGCCGCTGTCGCCGGTGACGTAGGAGACGCCGGGGAAGCCCTGCATCACGCAGGTGCTCGTGCCGGAGTTGGTGAAGTTCAGCGCCACGTAGAAGTGCCCGGCCGCCGCGTCGCCGGAGCCGACGGCGAGGGTGAGCCCGGCCGCCTTGCACTCCGGGGTGACGCTGGCACCGCTGACGGCCGGCTTCAGCGGCACGTTGGCGCCGGCCGGGGCGGGCGTGGTGGTGGTCGTGATCATGGCCGGGCCGGCGGACGGGGAGACGGTGAGCGAGCTGGCCGGTGAACCGCCGGCAGCGGAGCCGCCCTGGCAGCCCGCGATGAGTACCGCGGCGATCAGGCTCGACCCGATCAGCGCCCCGCGCGCGACCGTGTGGTGATTCATCGTCACAGTCTTCGCCTCCAGACATTCCCCGCTCGCTGCATGACCTACCTGGAGGACGTGTTACCCACTGTTGAGGTTGCTTACACGCTCAGATGAACCCGAACAGGGGAACAATTCCCATCAGCCCGCTCCCACCAGCGACGACGGGCGCTTCGCCGGCCAGGTGGTTGCATGAGCAACTACTGATCGGGGTGTTCCCGATTTCGCGCACAGCCGATGTGGGCTGCCTCGCTCGAAAACGACCTTGCGTGCGCGGGGGCTGATTGCCTAGCGTTCTGGTTACGCGAGAGAGGAGGTGGTCCACAGTTGTATAACTATTGGACTCGTGAGGTGGCTGTCCGTTAGGACGCCCCAATGTGCGTAATCGCCGACCCCGGTCGAGCCTGATCTGACCTGGGCGGGCGTTCGGCGAATTCCAGGCAGCTACCCGACCCCCGGAGCCCCGAGACCAGTCCAGCTCGGGCCCGCGTGCACCGCACGCGGGAGACGCCTCCGGGGGTCGTTTGCTTTTCCCGGACTCGTGGCTGCCGTGAATTCGCCTGCCGAGCCGGCCTGGCAGGCGTCGACGCGGTGTCCACCCGTGGCCTCCGCCGTGCACTACGTTGCAGGGGTAGTGGGTGACCGCCCACGTCGGTGTTGAGCGAAGATGGCTGTCCGGACGGCTCCGTCCGGACGGGAAAGACCGTGCTGGTTCCTTCTGGGGGCGGTGGGAGTGGTGTGCGTGCAGCGGGTGCCAGGTCTGCTGTCCGTGGACCGAGCGGACCGACGAGTGAGGCGGCCATGACCGCGACCGCAACGGCCGCACCGAGCAGTCCCCACCATCCGAACCGCTCGCGCACCGCCGTGCTGACCGGGCTGCCCACGAATCTCGCGGCCGGCCTGCGCGGATTCGCGGCGACCACGCCGGGCCGGCTGAGTATCGCGATGGTCGGACTGATCCTGTTGAGCGTGCTCACCGGGATCGTCGGCATCGTCTCCGGGCAGAGCAGGGCCAACACCCTCACCGACCTCGCCCAGCATCGCGAACCGGTGACCACCGCCGCCCAGCAGATCTACCGGTCGCTGTCGGACGCTGACGCCACCGCGGCCAGCGCCTTCCTCTCCGGCGCCGTGGAACCGCAGCCGCTGCGCCTCCAGTACGAGACCGACATCGCGCAGGCGGGTGCCGCGCTCTCGGTCGCCGCCACCGACGGCGCGGACGCCACCAACGTCACCGATGTGCTCACCCCGCTCACCCAGCTGTCCACCGAACTGCCGGTCTACACCGGCATCGTCGAGCAGGCCGCCGCGAACAACCGGCAGGGCTACCCGGTCGGTTCCGCGTACCTGCGCGAGGCGGACGGCCTGATGCAGAGCACCCTGCTGCCGGCGGCCAAGGATCTCTACAACGCCGACATCCGGTCCCTGGATGCCGAACAGGACGACGCGACCTCCTTTCCCTGGCTGAACGCGATCCTGGTGGTCGGACTGATCGTCGCGCTGCTGTTCACCCAGCGATACCTGACCAGGCGCACCAACCGGGTACTCAACGTCGGCCTGCTGGTCGCCACCGCCGCCGTCGTGCTGGCCCTGTTGTGGTCGGGCGTCGGGCTGGCGTTGAGCGCGGTGTACGTCTCCGACGCGCGCGACTCCGGGTCCGCGCAGGTGGCCCTGCTGTCGCAGGCCCGCACCGACGCGCTCCAGGCCCGCACCGACGAGATCCTCAACCTGGTCGCGCGCGGCGGGGAGAACTACGATCCGCAGTTCACCAAGCTGACCACGACCCTCGGCGGCAGTGACGGCACCGGCGGACTGCTCGGCCAGGTGCTCGCCGACTCCACCGACGACCCGGTGATGACCGGGCAGCTCAACGCCGCCATCTCGACCACCAAGAAGTGGTTCGCGCTGCACGATTCGGTGGATACGTTGAACAACAGCGGCAACTACGGCGCGGCGGCGACCCAGTCGCTCGATCCGACCTCCGGCGGCGAGGCCGGCACCTTCCAGGCGCTGGACACCGCCCTGGGCAACGCCATCGAGCAGGGACGGACGGTGTTCGTCCAACAGACCGACAATGCCGGCGACGCGCTGTTCGCGCTCCCGATCGGCGTCCTGGTGCTGGCGGTCCTCGCCGCCGCCGGTTCGACGATCGGGATCTGGCAGCGACTGAGGGAGTACCGATGACGTGGCGCGTCGATCCCTGCTCCGTCCGCGCGCGAACCAGGGTCGCGGTGGCGGCCGGCACCGTGCTGCTCGCCGCGGTACTGGCCGGTTGCGGGTCGGGCGCCTCCCCGGTGGACCTGGCCACGGTCAGCTCGGCGAACCAGCCGGTGCCGGTCGGCCTGGTGCAGGGCGCCGCGGCGGTGCCGCCGGCCGCGCCGACCCCGGCCAACTGCACGAACCCGACCGCCAGCCTGCGACCGCCCAACCCGCTGCCCTCGCCCGGCCAGATGCCGGCCGGCTCGACGATGGCCAAGATCTACGCGCGCGGCTACCTGATCGCCGGCGTCGACCAGAACACCTACCTGTTCGGCTACCGCAACCCGCAGAACAACGCGATCGAGGGCTTCGACATCGACATGGCCCGCGATGTCGCCGACGCGATCTTCGGTGATCCCAACAGGATCGAGTTCAAGGCGATTACCTCGGCGCAGCGGGTGCCCGCGCTCCAGACCGGCGAGGTCGACCTCGTGGCGCGCACCATGACGATCAGCTGTGACCGGCTCTCCCAGGTCGCCTTCTCCACCGTCTACTACGACGCGCAGGAGCGGCTGCTCGTCCCGACCAGTTCCAACGTGACCACCATCGACCAGCTCGGTCGCCAGAAGATCTGCGCGGCGACCGGGTCGGACTCGCTCAACCACATCCAGGCCCAGCCGACCCACCCGATCCCGGTCGCGGTCGGCGACTGGTCGGACTGCCTGGTCATGCTCCAGCAGGGCGAGGTCGCCGGAGTGTCCACGGACGACACCATCCTGGCCGGCATGGTGGCGCAGGACCCGAACACCAAGATCGTCGGCCCGAGCATCGCCGACGAGCCCTACGGCATCGCCATGCCGAAGCAGGACAGCGACTTCGTCAGCTTCGTCAACGGCGTGCTCCAGGAGATCCGCGCCAATG
>CAJCJE010000498.1 GCA_903970565.1 Candidatus Melainabacteria bacterium
GGAGTCGCTGCGCCAGAAGTCGGTCAGCCGCCGGGAGGCGACCGTGATCAGCCAGGCCCTCGGGTTGTCCGGGATGCCGTCCGCGCGCCATTGCAGCGCGGCGGCCAGCAGCGCCTCCTGCACCGCGTCCTCGCCCGCGTCGAACTGGCCGTAGCGGCGCACCAACGCGCCGAGGACCTGCGGCGCCAACTGACGCAGCAGGCCCTCGACGTCGGTGCCAACACCGTTGGCGATGGTCACATCTCCGTTCCGGAGAAGTCCATCATCGGCCGGACCTCCATGCCGAAGTACCGGGCATCCGGCCAGCGGGCGGCGATCTCCACCGCGCGCTCCCGGTCACACTCCAGGATCAGGTAGCCCGCGAACTGTTCCTTCGCCTCGACGAAAGGGCCGTCGGTCAGCCTCTGCACCCCGTCCCGGACGCGCACCGTGATCGCGTTGGAGGAGTCGGCCAGACCGTCGGTGGCGACCAGCTCACCGGACTCGGTGATCTCCTTCATGATGTCGCCGACCTCGCCGAACAACTCGTCGCGCTGGTCCTGCGTCCAGCTCTCGTACAGGGCCGGGTTGTTGTAGATCAGCAGCATGTACTTCACGTCGGTCTCTCCTCACGCCTCGCGCACCCGCGTCGGGCACGTTACGTCTGGGACGTCGGAGCCGCCGACCCGTCCTCGACATGCCCGCTCAGAATGTGTTCGGCTACTTCTCCGGCACCGGTTCGGTCGCGTCCGGCACTGGATCGATCGCTTCCGGCACCGGTTCGGTCGCGCAGGCGCGAGCCCGGTCCAGCAGCAGATCGCGTTCGCGGGTGTTGCGGGTCAGTTCGGCGGCTCGTTCGAACTCGGCCCGTGCCTCCGACCGCCTGCCGAGTTTGGCCAGCAGATCGCCGCGAACGCTGGGCAGCAGGTGATAGGCGGCCAGTGAGCCCTCCTCGACCAGGTCCTCGACCAGGTCGAGGCCGGCCTGCGGGCCGAAGGCGACGGACACCGCGACCGCGTGGTTGAGGTCGACGACCGGGGACGGGGACACCGTGCCGAGCACCGCGTAGAGACCGGCGATCCGCGCCCAGTCGGTGTCCCGCGCGGTCACCGCGCGGGCATGGCAGGCGGCGATCGCGGCCTGGAGGGCATAGGGGCCGTGCGCGCCGCCGAGTTTCTCCGCCTGCTCCAGCGCGGCGAGGCCACGGTCGATGAGCAGCCGATCCCAGCGAGCCCGGTTCTGGTCGAGCAGCAGGATCGGTTCGCCGTCGGGCCCGACCCGCGCGGCGAACCGGGACGCCTGGATCTCCATCAGCGCGACCAGCCCGTGCACCTCGGGTTCGGTCGGCACCAGCCCGGCGAGCACCCGGCCCAGACGCAGCGCGTCCTCGGAGATCGCCGGCCGCAGCCAGTCCGTGCCCGTGGTCGCCGAATAGCCCTCATTGAAGATCAGGTAGATGACCTCGAGCACCGAGGCGAGCCGGGCGGCGCGGTCCGCGCCGCGCGGTGTCTCGAACGGCACGTTGGCCTTGGCGAGGGTGCGTTTGGCCCGCACGATCCGCTGCGCCACGGTGGATTCCGAGACCAGGAAAGCTCTGGCGATCTCGTCGGTGGTCAGGCCGCCGAGCAGGCGCAGGGTCAGCGCGACCCGCGCCTCGGTGGACAGCACCGGATGGCAGGCGGTGAACACCAGCCGCAGCAGGTCATCGCTGATGTCCTCGTCGATCGAGGTCAGCACCGCGTCATACTCGGACTCGGCACCGAGCTGGTCGGTTTCCAGGTCGCGGCCGATCTCCTCGGTCTTGTGCGCCAGCCGTTCCCTGCGCCGGATCAGGTCGATCGCCCGATGCTTGGCGGTGGCCATCAGCCAGGCGCCGGGGTTGTCCGGGACACCTGACCTCGGCCACTGTTCGAGCGCGGCGACGAGCGCGTCCTGGGCGAGTTCCTCGGCGAGGCCGACATCGCGCACCAGTCGCGCGACACCCGCGATCAGCCGGGGAGACTCGATCCGCCAGACCGCGTCGATCGTCCGATGGGTATCAACAGCCACCACGGCGCGATGACATCAGCTTCGGCCCACGAGTGCAAGCCGGCCGGCGCTCGCTCCCGGCGTCGGTTCAGTTCCCGGCCACCGCCGCGCGCAGCGTCGTTTCGGCCGCGCGGATCTCCGGTGTTGCCGCGTCGCCGAAATCCTCGGTCTCAAGCACCTGCCGGATCTCGATCTCGTCGGCGTGGCCCGCCGGACACGGGCAGCGCTTCGCCCATTCGACGGCTTCTTCCTTCGAGCCGACCTGGATCAGCCAGAAACCGGCGATCAGCTCCTTGGCCTCGGCGAACGGTCCGTCGATGACGGTGCGCCCGGTCCCGGACAGCCGCACCCTGGCGCCCGTCGAACTGGCCTGTAGCCCCTCGCCGGCCAGCAGCACGCCGGCCTTCACCAGCTCCTCGTTGTACCTGCCCATCTCGGTGAGCAGCTCCTCGCTGGGCAACACGCCGGCCTCGGTCTCCTCGGTCGCCTTGATCATCAGCATGAATCGCATCGGTACTGCCTTCCTCGTCGCGTTCGGCCGTTTTCGGCCCTGTTCACGGGGCCGGCGAGCAAAGCCCGTGATCGGCTCCGTCGCCGCGCCCCACCAGGACGTCGAACGGCCCGAGCACGGATCGACATTTCTCGCCGAACTTCTCACGCCGCGGTGAGCAGGCTTCCTGGCGGTAGCCGAAGGTCCGGCACGGTGATTGGCAGGCGGTCGGAAACGGCATACCGTGCACGGTATGTGCCGGAGTATCAAGACGCTGCGCCAGCCCTACGTCGAGGACGCGACCGAGGCGGACGTGCGCGCGGCGGCCCTACAGTACGTCCGCAAGATCAGCGGGTTCCGGGCGCCGAGCAAGGCCAACGCCGAGGCCTTCGACCATGCGGTCGACGTGATCGCCGAGGCGACCAGCGTCCTGTTGGACCGGTTGGAGGTAAAGCTCCCCAGGCAGGTCGAGCAGCCCGCCGAGCAGGCCGGCTGAGCTGATCGCGGGCAGTACCGTCCGCGACGGGCGCAACCCCTCCGTCCACCGCGGCCGACCACGACGCGATCGCTACGATCACGGCCGGTACTGCGCGAAGAGGAGCCTGTCGTGACTGAGCACATCGGACCGGTCACCCGGCAACGAGTGATCGGCGGTCGCTACGAACTGGTCGAGGTGCTGGGGCGCGGCGGCATGGGTGTGGTGTGGCGGGCGCAGGACCGCGTGATCGGGCGGCACGTCGCGGTCAAGGAGTTACGCCTACCGGACGGGATCGCCGACCACGAGCGTGAGGTGTTCCAACAGCGCGTGCTGCGCGAGGCGCGCACGGCCGGGCGGTTGAACGACCCGTCGATCGTCACCGTGCACGATGTGCTCAACGACGCCGGCACCACCTACATCGTGATGGAACTGGTGCAGGCCCAGACACTGAGCGAACTCGTGCGGTCACGGGGACCGTTGCCTCCGCAACAGGTGATCACGTTGGCCGAACAGGTCCTCGACGCACTGTCGGTGGCGCACGCCGCCGGGGTCGTGCACCGCGATATCAAGCCGAGCAACATGATGCTGCTGGCCAACGGGCGGCTGAAACTCGCCGATTTCGGTATCGCACAGACCATCGACGATCCCAGGCTGACCACGAGCGGCCAGATCATCGGCTCACCCAGTTACCTCGCACCGGAACGGATTCACGGCAACCAGGCAACAGCGGCGTCGGACCTGTGGGCCCTGGGTGCCGTGCTCTGCTTCGCCGTGGAGGGCCGCGATCCCTTCGAGCGCGCCACCACGGCCGCGACCCTGAACGCGGTGTTGAACGAAACGCCTCGGCTCACCCGGTGTCCGGCGCAACTCGCCACCCTCATCAGGGGTCTGCTGATCGGCGATCCGAACGCTCGGCTCACCGCCACCCAGGTCCGCGCTCTCCTGCGGATGCCGGACGTGACCGCCCCGTTCACCGCGACCGCGTCCCAGCCCTACTCGCCCACCACCGCGACCCCGTATCCGGGTCAGCCCCTGACCCAGTTCGCCGCACGCCCGGGGAAACGCCTCCGCTGGCTGGTGGTCGCCCTGGTCGTCCTGCTCGCGGTGGGTACCGGGATCGGCGGCTACGCGCTCGGTGACACCACCGACTCGGCCGCACCGCCGACCGCGCTCGCGGCCACAGTGGACTACGGTTCACCGGACGCGCAGATTCCCGAGTTCGAACTGGGCAACGGGGACTGCGGCGACGGGCAGGTGGTGCCCGGTCGCAGTTTCACCAGCAACGAATCGGTCGACTGTGGCAGCCCGCACGACTTCGAGGTCTACGACGTCTCGACCGCGGTCGCCAGTTCGTCACTTCACATCCAACCACCGTCCGCGCAACAACTGGACGCCGAGGCCGACAGCGTCTGCACGATCGTGTTCTATTCGGCGTGGATCACGCCGGCGGACAAGGCGACGGCCCTCAGCTACACCGCGCTCGTGCCGAGTAGCCGCGCATGGCAGGTCGACCCGGACAGCAGCACCGGTGGTACTCGTCAGATCCTCTGCGTGCTCACCAGCAGGGACGGCAGCCAGCTGACGAGTTCGGCGGTCTCCACCAACTCCTGACCGGTGCCCGGCCCCGGTGGTCCCGCTGGGCCGCACGTCAGGTGTCCACTGTGGAACACGACTCCGGGACGGCGGCAACGGGAGCCGGGGACGCGGCCGGCGCGACGGCACCGGAGCCAGTCGGCGCGACGGCGGGGGCGCCCAGGAGCGGGGCAGCCGCGGCGGCGAGGACGGCGGCCACGGCCAGGACCCACCAGCCGGGGCGGTAGTCGGCGACGTGCAGGCCGGGGCCGAGCACGCCGACCAGGATCGCGACGCCGATCGCGGAACCCAGCTGCCGGGCGGTGTTGATCACGCCGGTACCGGTCGCGTACTGGTGCGCCGGCAGCACCGAGGAGCCGGCCGCGATGATCGCCGACTGGGTCAGCCCGACGCCGACGCCGCACAGCACCAATCCGGGCAGGTAGTCGAGCAGATAGTCCGGCCGCGGCCCCAACTCCACCACCCACAGCAGACCGGCCGCCGCGAACAGCAGGCTGCCGCAGATCACCAGGGTGCGCCGACCGATGGGCAGCCGGGAACCGATGATCGCGAACACGGTGGCCGCGATCGGGCCGGGCGCGAAGGTCAGGCCGGCCCTGATGCTGTCGTAGTGCCAGACCTGGGTCAGGAACAGCGTGCCGCCGAGCAGCATGATGCCGAAGGCCGCATAGAACGCGGCCATCGCGAAGGTCGCCGAGGACAACTGCCGCAGCCGCAACAGGCCCGGGTCGATGACCGGCCGTGGATGGTGTGCGCAGCGGTAGCCGAACCCGGCCAGCAGGAGGACACCGATCGCCACGCAGGCCAGGGTCCTGACACTGGTGACGCCCCAGTCGGACAGGTTGGCGATGGCCGCGATGACGGCGGCGATACCGGCCGCGAGCAGGGCGGCGCCGATCAGGTCGGGCAGTCGGCCGTCGCCGGGATGGCGCTGTTCGGGCAGTTTCCGGCCGAGGGCCAGGGCGATCAGCGCGACCGGCAGGTTGACCAGGAAGATCCACCGCCAACCGGCGACCAGCAGAAACCCGCCGATCGGCGGCCCGCAGGATGCGGCGACCGAGCCGATCGCCGCCCAGATGCCGACGACGCGCCGGTGTCGGTCCGCCGGGAAGGACGCGAGCAGCAGGCCGAGGCTGGTCGGCACCATCAGCGCGGCGCCGATCGCCTGGACGCCCCGGAAGGCGATCAGCACGCCGACCGACGGCGCGGCGGCGCATCCCGCGCTGGCCAGAGTGAAGATCAACATGCCCAGCCGGAACACCCGGCGCCGGCCGTAGACGTCGGCAAGGCGCCCGGCCGGTACGAGCAGCGCGGCGAACACGATGCCGTACGCGGTCAGCACCCAGGACAGCGTTTGCGTGTCGGTACCGGGAAAGCTCGTCCTGATGTCCGGAAACGCGATGTTGACGATGAACAGGTCGAGGGTGGCCAGGAACTGGCCGGCCCCGGTCATCACCAACGCGAGCGCGCCGGCGGACCTCGACGCGGACCCCTGCTGGATTGCTTGAGAGGAGCTAGCCATGTGCTCGACGATAACGAAGTAGACTTCCTTTGAGCAAGTGAACAGCCGGCGGATCGATTCGGGAGATGTCATGCCGTTGCGTTCGGACTGGTCGGCGCGCCCCTGCGCGATCGCACGGTCGCTGGATGTGGTCGGCGACCCGTGGGTGCTGCTGGTACTGCGCGATGCCCTGCTCGGCGCGCGCCGGTTCGAGCAGTTCCGCGAACGGCTGGAGATCGCCGACAACGTGCTCAGCCGCAGATTGCAGGCAATGGTGGCGGCCGGCCTGCTGCGCAAGGCCACCTATCGCGGCGAACAGCGAACCCATCAGGAGTACCTGCTCACCGAGGCGGGCGCGGACCTGTTGCCGGTACTCAACGCGCTGGCGCTGTGGGGCGAGAAGCACACCACCCCGCCCCGGCCGGACGCGCACATCGCGATCGTGCACACCGCCTGCGGCGAGACCAGCAGCTCAGCCGACGCGTGCGACAACTGCGGCACGCCGATGACCGCCGGGGACACCGCGTGGCGCCGAAGCTGGCACACGCCGGAACTGACCGAACTGCGGCCGGCCGACAACAACTGACCCGCACCAGGAACCGGGCGGCGGACCGGCCGCCCGGACCGGCCCCGCACAGTCGGCCCCGCACAGCTGGCCTCCACACCGCCGGCCTGCTTCGCACGGTCCACCGTCGGCGATAGCACACCTATCGGCGGCGAACACACGGCATTTGTGCCCCGAACGAATATCCGCACGCTGACCGTCGTCACACGAACGGCCCTTGCTGACGCGCGAAAAGGGCGAATAAAGTCAAATGCGTTGGGAGGGAATTCTTTTCGGATCAATCAAATTCGAGTAATCCCGAATTTCGAACACGTCGAAAAGAACGTCACATCATCGTCCACTGACACTCGTGAGCTGGGCACGACGGGTCATGACCGGAGGAAAATCCTTGATGAGCAGTCGAATCAGTCGCGTCCTGGGCCGGTCGACGGCCGCGATCGGCCTCGCGGCGGTACTTATCGCCGCAACCAGTGGACTGGCAGAGGCCGGCCCCGCCGTTGTCGCCGCACCGGCGACCACCGTCAGCGCGGCGGCGGGTCACCAGCAGCGAACAGCGGATTTCCTGACCTTTACCCGGAATTCCACGGGCGGAAATTCGACGGATACCGCGCATCCGAACGCCACCTTCGGCTGTAGCGTCGGATATCCGCAGGTGACCACGAACTTCCAGACCAACGAAGTGCAGTGGATCGCCAGTATCTCTTGCAGCATCTCACTCGGCCTGTACGGCACCACCGTGCTCTACGTCTGGCCGAGTGGGCCGAATGACGCCTACGGGAACCAGATCAACGCCACCTCCTCGGCGGCCAGCAGTTCGGGCACCGACTACGACGTGGCCAACGGCAGCTACGGGCTGAACTTCAACATCATCCTCACGCCCCCGGCCGGTTACACGACCTCGGTGAGCGGCGGCTGCGCGTACATCAACAGCACCCAGATCAAGTGCACCACCACGACGCCGTTCACCATGCAGAGCACGATCGGCTGAGGAGCACGAGCCACCGCCGGCGAGAACACGATCCGAGCGAAGACGGCTGGGCACCCGATCATTCGGGTGCCCAGCCGTCGCAGGGAAAAGTCTGCCGAGCAGCCTCGATCAGCTCTCGCGCAACCGAACCGCCGAGCGCCACCGAGTCCGTTCGGGCCGGGACGGCCTCAGCGGGACCAGCCGTAGGTGCGGCTGATGGGCAGCCGGATGACCAGCCGTTCCTCGTTGACCATCGCGGTGCGAAACTCCGACCAGTCCGGATGCTCGCCAGCCACCGCGCGGTAGATCGAGATCAGCTCCTCCACGGTGGCATCGTTCGGGTCCCTGGCGACGGCGGACAGCTCGGCGTCACCCTCGGCGACC
This sequence comes from Candidatus Melainabacteria bacterium, assembly GCA_903970565.1. GTDB lineage: Bacteria > Actinomycetota > Actinomycetes > Mycobacteriales > Pseudonocardiaceae > CAJCJE01. Next base: position 7,986 of record CAJCJE010000498.1, read on the forward strand.
AGATAGCCGCTCAGGTCGTC
>CAJCJE010000499.1 GCA_903970565.1 Candidatus Melainabacteria bacterium
CGCGCCCAGCCTGCCCGGCGGCCAGAGCCAGCTCGATGTCGTGCTCGACGGCCTGAAGGACGCCATCGCCGACGGCAGGCTCGAAGTCTTCCTGTGCAAGAGTTTCCAGAAGTACGCCTCGTTCGGCACCGGCAAGGTGGCCGCCGGCGATCTCACGATGCTGTCGATGAAGGGCAACCTCGAGTCCGCGTTCGCCCGGGTTGAGGCGCTGTTGCAGGACATCGAACTCGATCTGGCCCGGCACGACGAGGGACAGCTCGTGGTGCACATGCTCAGGCACGGACATCGCGACGAACTGGCGCTGATGGCCAGCGCCGCCAGCAACACCCAGTTCGTGGACGAGTTCTGCTGGCCGATCAGTCGGTTGGACCAGAAGCAGGGTTCTTCGTACGTGGAGGGCATTCCCCTGCTCCTGCGCTCGACGCCGACCGGCAAGATCGACGATCTGTTCAAGCGGCTCGTCACGATCGACCAGCGCGACAGCTTCTCGTTCCTGCGGACCTCGTTCGTCGGCGGCATCGCCATTTCCAAGCCGTTGGGCAGCAGCCCGGTGTCGTACGTGCGGATCAACCCCGGCCACGAGTCGAAGGAGGCGATGGTCGAGTTCTTCTACGCCTTCGGCCACCTGGCGACCAGCACGCCCCCCGGCGCGAAGGAGCCGAGCAAGACGCGGGTCGATCTCGACAACCTGACGCCGGACACGGTGGAGGAGCACCTGAAAGCGCTGGCCATCGTCCCGAAGGAGGACAAAACCGGCCTCGCGCGGTACCGCAACAGCATCGTGGCCTCGTACTGCGCGTTCGCGGTCCAGAACATACGGCCCAAGAGCAAGGTGCAGCCGCTGCTCGTCCAGTTCTTCCAACAACCGGCGGGCGGCGTCACGATCGAGACCCAGCGTTATCTCGCCGGCGAACTGTTCGCACAGGTGCAGGGAAAGCCCCTGAGCGCGGAGCGCACCTTCCTCGCGGCGCTGGGTCGCGCGGCGGTGGTCCTGCCGGCGTGGTGGTTCAATCCGATCGCCCCGAAGCTCAAGCTCGACGCGATCGGCGATTCCGAGGAGGCAACGCTGTTGCGCAAGCTCGTCAACCGGGCGCAGGGGATTGTCCTGTAGCGCGGCGCGGACGCGGAGGTGATCGTCGACGGGCGGGGAAGCGTCCTCGCCCGTCTCGGCCGATGGCAGGCCGGCCATGACCCCGTGGGTAGGGTCACGTGCCGTAGCGGGCGGTCACCGGGGCCGGAGTCTCGGTGACCTTTCCGGCGGCCATGTCCTGCGCGAGCCGAATGTACTGCCCCTCGGCCCACATCAGCGGTGCCGCGCTGCCGGTCGGGGTGCCCTCGGGGAAGCAGGAGATGTCCGAGCGGTCCCAGACCTGCTCCGGTACGAAGTTGCCCTGGTTGGTGGCGTCCGCCATCGACTTCAGGTAGACCGCCGCGGACTGCCCGTTGGCCACCGCGTACTCGCCGCGCTCACCGGAGAGCACCGGCCACAGCCGGCCGTGGTTGTTGCCCGCGTTGGCGGGCCAGCCACTACAGTCGGTGTTGCTCTCGCCATAACTGTCGTGCACGTACCGGTGGAAGTACACGTCTCCGTCGGGCAGCGTCACCTGCATGGAGGAGTTGCCGTCGGTTCCGAGGACGGAGTCGGCCAGCGAGTTGGCGACTTCGCTGTCACCGGGGGCGCGGATGCCCAGGCGCACCAGTTCCAGGAACCCGAGATCGACGACGTCGTGCGCGTAGTAGCAGCCTTCCTGGAAACAGATCTGCGAGCTGTCGTTCGGGTTGCCGGACTGGTCGATTCGCTCGAAGTAGCTGTGATTGCCCCAGTAGCCGCTGGTCGTGTACGTCCAGGAGTCCAGGCTGTTGCGCCAGGAGTCGGCGGTGGCGTCCCAACTGCTCGCGCTGGCGGTGTCGCCGTTGGTGGTGGCGATGTTCGCGGCGACCACCAGTCCGGCGATCTCCGCTGAGATGGAGGAGGGCGAGTAGCCGTACTGCTCCTCCCAGCGCTCCGTGGTCTCCGGGCCGGAGCTGACGATGTGGTTCGCGGTGACCTTGATCTTGGCGTAGGTGCCGGAGTCGGTCAGCCCGGTCATGTAGGCCAGGATGATCGCGAAGGAGTCCTGGTCGAGTTGCTCGCAGCAGCCCAGTTCCTGCGAGGTGGCCCCGGCGATTCCACTGACCGGGCTGTAGCGCGGGAACGCGCCGGCCTGGTAGGTGGTGCCGTCACCGGCGGTGGAACTGCCGATCCACTGGTCGTTCCACATGAACTGCGCCATCTGTTTGGCCTGCGTGGTGTCACCGTCGGCGATCAGTCCGGTGGCCTGCTCGTACAGGTCGCGGCCCCAGACCCGGTGGTAGCCGTCGTCCAGGGCGTCGCCGTTGACGTCGTTGCCCCACGGCGTGGCCAGTCCGGCCACGCTGGCGCCGGGGTAGGTCTTGTCCTGCGCGGCGTGCAGCGCCATCTCCGCGGTGTAGTAGGTGGCCAACTCCTTGGCATTGCCGGTGACGCTGGAGGGCGCCGGCTTGAGGCCGTTGACGTAGGTGTTCCAACCGGACCGGTAGCTGGTCTCCAGGCCGGCGAAGCCGGTGGACAGCGAGCCGTTGGCGGCGCTGACGGCGTCCGAGGCGGAGGAGCCGTAGCCGAGCGCGACGGTGAACGTGGTGTCCGAGCCGACCGGGATCTGCCCGCACTGCACGGCATTGCCGGGACTGGTCAGTGAGCTGTACTGGGTGGTCAACGTCTTGCTCGTGGTCAACTCCTGGTCGCAGTCGCTGGCGGTGCCGGAGTAGCCGTTGTCGTACGCGGTGAAGCCGGTGGACACCTTCAGCGCGGAGTCCACGGTCAGCGGCGAGCCGAACAGGGTCTCGGTGTCGTTGGCGACGAGCGCGCCGTCGGTGGCGTCCCAGGAGGCGTTGTCGTTGCCGCCCCCGCCCGCCAGCGACGGATTTTCCAGCAGGTACAGGTGGTAGCTGCCACCGTCCAGCGACTGGAACCGGGTCTGGATGACGAGCGTGTTGCGGGAGGGATCGGTCAGATAGGTGTTGGTGATCCGGTATTTCCCGCTTGTCGCGGTATTGGTCACCGTGTATTCCAGCGTCTTCGGGTCCGGCTGGGACACGACGTGCGTGGTGGCGTCCCGCTCCAGGTCGACGAACGTCGACCCGTCGGTCACCACGTACTGCATGTCCTGCATGTTCGGCACGTCGGCCCGTGGGTAGAACACCTCGGAGGTGATGCCGTCGGCCACGGTGTACCAGACCTTGCTGGTGGTGGTCGCGGACGTGCCGAGCGCGTCCTTGTCCCCGCTGGTCCAGGAGGACGAGACACCGCAACAACCTGGTGCGGCGCCGGCTGGTGCGGCGGCGCTGTTCGGGACCAGCGCGTCAGCCGGACCGGCGCCGGTGACGACGACCGCGACGACCGCCACAGCCAGTAGAGCCAAACCCGACCTCCGCGTAGCCCTCATCGAATCTCCTTCGCCACTGGCCGCGTGCCCCGTCCGCCAACAGAAAAACCTACCTCGCGGCAGTGGCATGTCGGGACGGTACTCAATCGATGCAGTGGTGTTCGGCGCTGCTTCCCTTACCCACAGCCGTTCGGTCGTAATGGGGCAAACCGAGCAAGCGGGCCCGCATCGCTCACCCGCAGAGCGTCACGGGGCCGAGGCGCGTACCACGAGGTGGGTCCGCAGCAGCAGCGGATTGGGTTGTTCGCCGGCCATCAGGTCGATGAGCATCTTGGCCATCTCCTGGCCGAGTGCCTGGACCGGCTGGTGGATCGTGGTCAGCGCGGGGACCGTGTTCCGGGCGATCGGCAGGTCGTCGAATCCGACGACCGCGACGTCCTCGGGCACGGACCGGCCCGCGGCCTTCAGCGCCCGAATGGCGCCGGCCGCCATGTTGTCCGACGCGGCGAACACGGCGTCCAGGTCGGGATAGCGCTCCAGCAACCGGGTCATCGCCGCGACGCCACCCAGTTCGGTGAAATCCGAGGGCTCGGTGCGTGAGCCGTCCAGGCCGGCCACGGCCATCGCCTCACGGTAGCCCTGGTGCCGGGCCATCCCGGCGTGCGTGTCCTGGCCACCGGTGATCGCCGCGATCCGCTGCCGGCCGGCGGAGATGAGGTGTTCGGTCGCGAGCCTGGCCCCGCCCCGGTTGTCCGCGTCGACGTACCAGGTGGGTTCGCCGTGGATCGGGCGCCCGCCGACAACCACCGGCAGATCGAGACTCTGCGCGAGACGGTAGAGCGGATCATCGCCGTGCAGGGCGAGGAGCATGATGCCGTCGGCGCGCCGGGACCGCAGCACGCGCTCCAGGCGTTCCCTCCCCCGTTCACTGTCGGCCAGCAGCAGCATCAGCACCAGGTCGGTCTTCTCCAGCGCGGCGTTGATCCCGACGATGACGTGTGCGAAGAAGGGGTCGGCGAAAAGGCCGAGGTCGTCGTGCGAGACGGCCAGCAGAACGGTGCCGGCCCGCGAGGTGGCCAGTGCCTTGGCCGTGGGGTTGGGCACGTATTCCAGTTCCCGCACCGCCTTCTGGACCGCGTCGCGCGCGTTGCGGCTCACGTCCCGGGCGTTGTTGATCGCCCGGGAGGCCACCGAACGCGAGACGCCGGCGCGCAACGCGACCTCGTCGAGCGTGGGACGGCGCTGGGCCTGTGCGCCCATCGGCTGATCGGTCCCTTCTTTACGAATGACACTAGCGGGGCGGCGGTTGAACTGCCCGCGGCCGGTGGAAATCGACCGTAGGGCGATCCTATCTCCGCTGGAATCAAACTGGAAGCGCTTCCAGTGCGCGTGTCAGCCGGCCCGGCGCGTTCCGCCGGGGAAATGGGCCCGGATGCACGATTGGACGAGCTTACACAGTGGTTGACAGTGAATCGTGATTCCTTGACAGGCGGACACAATGGCTTCAGTCTCGATACCAAGTGGACTGGAAGCGCTTCCAGTATCGCCGCCACGCACACTACTCACGTGGCACCTGTGGAACCCACCACCGCGAAGGGGAAGTGACATGCAACGACGGATGCGCACCCTTGTCCTGCTCACTGCCGCCGGCATCACCGCCGCCGGGCTGATCGGCGCCGGGCTGATCGGCGCCCCGGCCGCCTACGCGGCCGGAAACCCGATCAGTATGACCAACGGTTTCTACGTCAACCCCAACAACAGCGCCGCGGTCTGGGCCAACGCCAATTCCGGTGACGGGCGAGCGGCGGCCATCGAGTCGGCCATCGCCCCGCAGCCCTCGGCCGTCTGGTTCGCCAATACCGACAGCAACATCGGCGAGGAGACCGGCTCCTACGTCGGCGCCGCGGCGGCCAACGACAAGCTGCCCGTCCTGGTCGCCTACGACATGACCGACCGGGACATCTGCGCCGGCCAGTCCGCGGGCGGCGCCCCCTCCGACGCCGCCTACGACACCTGGATCGGCGGCTTCGCCGGCGGCATCGCCGACCGGCCCGCCCTGGTCATCCTCGAACCCGACGCGCTGGCCGACGAGAGCTGCATGAACTCGTCCGAGATCTCCGACCGCGACGGTCTGCTGAACAACGCCATCACCCAGTTCACCAACCAGTCCCCGAACACCTGGGTCTACCTGGACGCGGGCAACCCCGGCTGGATCGCGGCGGCGACGATGG